>NZ_JAZNIB010000260.1:0-17801 GCF_045577275.1 Methanobrevibacter sp. | reverse complement strand
GATGCAAGAAAGGTCAAGGGAAAAGTTGTTGAGATTCTTTTCTTGGGAGACATGCTTGTTGCATTCGGTGAATTCTTAAGAAACAACCAGCCTATGTTAGGTGCTTGCTGGTGTGAGGAATGGTGGATTGAAACAATAAGGAATTCAGAAAAATACCAATCATTCTCAGATGAAGAGAAGGAAGCATTTGATTTGGAATCATTGCAAACCAAGAAATTCACCGTCGAAGAGGCATTCAAATACACTGAAGAGTTCAATGTTCCTCTACATCCTGAATACACTTATTATTATAATGACATTTCCATCAAGGATTTGGTTGATTTAAGCCAGTGGCTGGATACCCAAAGGGACTATTTGGAAACTGGCTATCAAAACGGCGAAGACTTGGAGCTTGATTTGTCCTATCAAAAAAGGATTCTTGAAGTTATGGGTCTTCCTCACAAATTGGTTGATGGAAAGGTCATCATTGAAAAAAATTATGCTTATGCCTTGCTCAAAACCATAAATGGGGATTATTCAAAGTATCTCGCTGACGAGTATTATAAGATGAAAGTCGTTGACATCATCAATGAAAACATCGATTTCGAGATTAAGGATAAGGCTCCATGCTATATCGGTACAAGAGTAGGAAGACCTGAAAAATCAAAAGAAAGATTGATGAGGCCCGCTCCTCATGTGCTTTTCCCTATAGGCAATAATGGTGGAAGCAGACGTTTGGTTGCAGAAGCTGCCAAAAAGAAAAAGATTAAGGTTGAATTTGCAAGAAGGGAATGTACCAATTCCGACTGCAGATTAAGTTCATTCCAAGCCATTTGTCCTCATTGCGGATCTCCTACTGTAATTGGCAAATCCGGTCAAAAAGACATTAACTTGGCTCATATGCTTTCCAAAGCATCCAATAATGTCGGGGTTCGTAAGGTTGATGAGGTAAAAGGTGTTGTAGGTCTGATTTCTGAAGACAAGCTACCGGAACCTTTGGAAAAAGGTATCCTAAGAGCTAAAAATGGGGTATTCACCTTTAAGGAAGGAACCATTCGTCATGACTCTACAGACTTGCCGCTCACTCACTTCATTCCAAGTGAAATTGGAGTAACTGTTCCTAAGTTATTGGAAATGGGATACACTAAGGACTGTTATGG
The DNA here is from genome assembly GCF_045577275.1 of Methanobrevibacter sp. Classification (GTDB taxonomy): domain Archaea; phylum Methanobacteriota; class Methanobacteria; order Methanobacteriales; family Methanobacteriaceae; genus Methanobrevibacter. The sequence goes on along the minus strand of NZ_JAZNIB010000260.1, from coordinate 16,662 downwards.
ACAGGATATAGTAAGTGAGGACCAAATCATTGAACTTAAGGTTCAGGATATTGTAGTTTCCGACAATTGCGGTGAATATCTTGTAGGTGTAGCTAATTTCGTGGATGACCTTCTTGAAAGGTATTATGGAATGGAAAGATTCTACAATGTAAAAGACAAATATGATTTGATTGGCCATCTTATTGCTGGTCTTGCTCCCCACACTTCTGCAGGAGTATTAGGTCGTATTGTAGGATTTACAAAGGCATTAGGCTGTTATGCACACCCTTACTTCCACTCTGCAAAAAGGAGAAACTGTGACAGTGACGAGGATTCCGTACTCCTCTTGCTTGATGCATTGATCAATTTCTCCAAATCATACTTGCCAAGTACCCGTGGAGGAAGTATGGATGCTCCTTTGGTTTTATCCACCCGTATAGATCCTGAGGAGATAGATGATGAATCCCACAACCTGGACATCTTTGAGAGATTCCCACTGGAATTCTTTGAAAGGTCCCAAGAACCTTTGAAACCTGCTGATATGCTGGATTTGGTTGACAATGTAGCAAAACATTTGGGAACCGACAGACAGTATCATGACCTGATGTTTTCCCATCACACCTCAAACATTCATGCAGGACCTAAAGTCTGTCTATACAAACGTTTAGGCTCAATGAAAGAGAAGGTGGAAGCTCAAATTCATTTGGCAGAACTCATTAGGGCAGTGGATCAAAGGGGAGTTGTTGAAGGTGTATTGTCATCTCACTTCTTGCCGGACATCATGGGAAATTCAAGAGCATTCTCCAAGCAAAAGGTCAGATGTCCTAAATGTGGTGCAAAATATAGAAGAATGCCACTTACAGGCAAATGCAAATGTGGTGGAGACTTGATTCTCAGCGTATCCAAGGGATCTGTTGTAAAGTATCTTGAAATTTCACAGAACCTTGTAAATAGATATCCTGTATCACACTATCTTGAGCAAAGATTGGAAATTCAGGAATTTGGTATCAATTCATTATTTGAAAGTGATAAGTCAAAACAAAGTTCATTGGACGTTTTCTTTGGAAAATAGTTGTTTTATGTAATCATAATTGGATAATGATTCTTATTGGATTCATAATTTCTTTTTAATTAAGGGATTATCCCTTTATTTTTAATTTTTAATTTTTATGAAGTTTTAAGTGTTTTTCTAGTCATAATTGTTATCATAAATATTGTTCGTATTAAAACGAATGATTTATATACATCTTATGACATATATTATTTCGTGAAGTAACTAACTTTTTGTATAGTTACTAACTTTCGTATTTTATCGAACTGATATTATACATGTAAATACATAATATTTAGTAATCAATTAGAAAGTTTTATCTAAAATTTTTTGACTTACATTTATTGATTATTTTACTTTTAATTAAGTGCTTGCTGACTCGTACTTTTAATATTATATGGGTTTGTGAGATTTTTAGAGGTGTTAAAGTGGAAAAAGTAGAAAATATTGAAAATGATATACAAAGGGCAAAGATCACTGTTAAAAAGAACAACGGTGTATGTGAGCCATTCAGTTATGAAAAATTGTTGAAATCTTTAGTTATGGTGGAAGCTCCTATAGCAGAATATGAAAAAATCATTGCAACCGTTGCAGAAAACCTATACGATGGAATCACCACTAAAGAAATCAAAAAAATTGTTTACGAATGTTTAGAAGATATGGATTCTGAAGCAGCTAACAAATACTTAGCTAAAACTACTTTAAAAGTACGTTCTTCAAGAGATAAAATTGAACCATTCGACATGGCAAAAATCGCAAGTACCTTAGTAGAAGAAACTGGTGCTTCCCAAGAAACCGCTTTTGAAATTGCTACCGAAGTTTGGAAAGAACTCAAAAAGCTCAATGTCGAATATCTTACTGCTCCAATGATTAGGGAAATCGTAAACACAAAACTTGTGGAATACGGATTAGAAGATTTAAGAAGCAGATACACTCGTTTAGGTATTCCTGTTTACAACATCACTTCCTTGATTGAAAACGGTTCAAGAGACAATGCAAACATGATGCATAACCCGGAATCCATTCACAAATATGTTGCTGACGAAGCATTGAAACAATACGCACTCTTACACATGTTACCAGCTCACTTGGCTGATGCACACATGTCTGGTGACATTCACATTCACGATTTAGAATTCTTCGCTGGAAGACCATTAAACTGTCTCCAACATGATATAAGAGCATTCATCAAATATGGTCTTAAAGTGGACGGTACTGGAGATCACACTTCAGTTGCTGCACCTCCATCCCATATGGAAACCTTGATGAACCACACTGGTGAAATCATGTTGGCAGCACAGCAAAACATGTCTGGTGGACAAGCTATGTCCCTCTGGAACGTATTTGTTGCACCATTTGCAAGCGGAAGAAGCTATGATGAAGTAAAACAATCCATTCAAATGTTGGTCTACAACTTGAACATGGCTTATGCTGCAAGAGGTTCCCAAGTTCCATTCACAAGTATGCAATTAGAGTTTGGAGTTCCAAAATTCTTGCAGGATGTAACTGCATATGGTCCAAAAGGAGAAATTGTAGGAACTTACTCAGACTTTGAAGATGAAACCAGAATGATTCAAAAGGCATTTACCGAAATCTTGCTTGAAGGAGATTCAGAAGGTAAGCCTCACTTATTCCCAAATACTATTTACACATTACGTGAAGAGACCTTAAAAGGTGACTATGATGATGACATCCGTTTAGTTCACGAACTTTCCGCAAAATACGGATCATCCTACTTTGTAAACATGTTGCCTAAATACAGAGGTCAAATGGCTAACTATATGGGTTGCAGAACCTGTCTCCAAGACACCTGGACAGGTGACTGGGAACAAGACTGTTTAAGAACCGGTAACTTAGCTTACGTAACCTTAAACTTACCAAGAATCGGATACCAATCCAGAGATGAAAATGATGTATTCGAATACTTGGACAACTACATGGATTTAGCTGTTGAAACCTTAATGATTAGAAGAAACCAAGGTCTTAACTGTTTAAACAACTTTGACATCTTACCATTCTTAAATCAAAAGGTTGATGGTGAGACCTATTACAGAATCCAAAACTCAACCTTGTCATTTGGTTTCTGTGGTCTTAATGAAATGTTGCTTGCATTATTCGGTGAAGGCATCGACAACCCAGATGCAAACAAATTCGGTATCAAATGTTTAGAATACATCAATGCAAGAGCAAAAGCTTTACAAGAAGAAACTGGACTCAGATGGTCTGTATTACAAACCCCTGCTGAATCCACTGCATACAGATTTGCTACATTAGATAAAGAGCAATTCGGAGATAAAGCAATCTTACAAGGTGACAATGGAGCTAACTACTACACTAACTCCTCACACGTACCTGTAAACAGTGACATTTCATTTGCAGACAAAGTTAAAATTGAAGGTCAATACCACAAATTAACTCCTGGTGGACACATCTTCCATGCATTCATGGGAGAATCCTACTCTGATCCTGATGCATTAATGAGCTTAACCAATAAGATTGCAAGAAAATCTGACATTGGTTTCTGGGCTTACAGTTCCGCATTCAGTTTCTGCTTAAACTGTAAAACATTAATGAAAGGATTAAGCAACAAATGTCCTTCCTGTGGTGAAACTGCTGATGTAGAATGGTACGACAGAATTACCGGTTACGTCCAACAAGTAGGACACGCTAAATCTGCAAACGGTGGATGGAACGCAGGTAAACGTCAAGAATTAATCGACAGACGTAGATTTGAACAATAAGTTCAATCTACTTATCTTTTGATTGATCATTGAAGTTTAATTTAATTTATTAATTAATTTTCATAGGCATTGTTTTTCTGCCTATTTTATTTTAAATTTATTTATATAGAGTTTAACTCTATTTTTCCACTTAATAGGGTTCTTTTCAAGAATCCTATTTACATCCTTTAATTGCTATTTTTTATCTTTTTTGATTTCAATATTCTCATTTTCCATATTTTTCTTGCTTTTGCAATTAATTTTTTATAAGATGATAATAAAAATATATAATATAATAAATTATTAAGATATTTAAATTAAATTAATATCAAATTTATACTAATTTATTACTTAATCATTGCTTTCATATTATGGTTGGAAAATTAAACTAATTAAATTGAAAGCAGCTTTTATAATTATTATGGTGAAACGATGAAACATTGGATTGAAAGAATCGCTGATGAATTAAATGAAATGGATGTAGAAAAACATGTCATAGCAAGTGGTACATCTATATCAGGTTCTATACATATTGGAAATTCTTGTGACGTATTCATTGCAAACGCAATTGGAAAAGCATTACGTGAATTAGGAAATGATGCAGAAACAATTTGGATTGCAGATGACCATGACCCACTTAGAAAAGTTCCATTCCCACTTCCTGAATCTTATGACCAATACTTAGGTATGCCATACTCTATGATCCCATGTCCTGAAGGATGTTGTAAAAACTTTGTAGAACACTTTGAAAAACCTTTATTCAAAGTTCTTGATGCTTATGGTATTGAAATTACCCCTAAATCTGGTTTTGATATGTATAAAGATGGATCTTATCTTGAATCAATTAGAGTATCCCTTGAAAAGCACAATGAAATCAAAGCCATTTTTGACCAATACAGAAGAGAGCCACTCGCAGACCACTGGTTGCCATACAACCCAATCTGTGAAAAATGTGGAAGAGTAAACACCACCGAAGCATATGACTTCGACGGTGACATTGTAAAATACAGATGTGAATGTGGTCACGATGGTGAAATGGACATCAAATCAGGTAACGGTAAGCTTACTTGGAGAGTTGAATGGGCAGCAAGATGGAAAATCTTCGGAACCACTTGTGAACCATTTGGAAAAGACCATGCAGCAGCTGGTGGATCTTATGATGTAAGTAGCGTAATCTCTGAAGAGATCTTTGATTATCCAGCACCATATCCAGTTCCATATGAATGGATTACATTGGATGGTGAAGCAATGAGTAAATCTCATGGTGTATTCTTCACTCCTGAACAATGGTTGGAGATTGGACCTGCAGAAAGTCTTAACTATTACTTGTTCAGAAGCAAACCTATGAAATCCAAAGACTTCTCTCCAAAAATGCCATGGTTAGACTTTATGGACACCTTTGATAAGGTGGAAAGAGTATTCTATGACGAAGAGGAAGCTCCATCTGAAAAAGAAGGTAAAAAGTTCAAAAGCATCTATAAGATGGCTCAAATCAAAGCTGGTTCTCCATTACCATTCAGACCTCCTTTCAGATTCTTGGTTAATGCTTACCAGATTGTTGGAGAAAAAGACCTTGAAAAGATCTTTGGCATTTTGAAAAAGAATTCACAATTGACCAAAAGCTTTGAAGATAAGGAATTTGGAGACTTAACTGAAATAGAATTGGAACAATACAGCGAAAGGGTAGACAATGTAATTGTTTGGTTAGACAAATATGCTCCTAAATTCGTCAAGTTCCAAGTTCAATATGATTCCATTCCTAAATTGCCACTTCCAGATGATCAAGTTGCATTCCTAAAGGATTTAGCTGACTTGATGGAAGAAAAAGACTTCGCATCTGCTGAAGAATTGCATGATGCAATGTATGAAGTTTTAGAAAGTCATGGATTGAAACCACAAAAGGCTTTCCAAGCTATTTACAAAATGATTCTTGGACAAAAACAAGGACCAAGAGCAGCTTCATTCTTGCTCTCATTAGATAAGGACTTTGTGGTTAAGAGGTTAAGGCAGGAAGCTTAACTCAAGCTTTTTTGGCCTTCGGCCAAAAAACCTTGACCAAAACTTTTTTCTAAGTTGGGAGTATATTCTCTTAACTATTTTTAATATTTTTACTATTTTTTCTATTTTTTCTATTCTTTATTCCTTATTTTTCTATTTTTAACTAATTTTTTAAATTTTTCAAATACTTTTACTATTTTTTGTCAATTTGATATAATATAAAAATTTAAATATGGATTTAGTATAATATTTAATATGTATATGTAACTTGCATCATATTTTGCTGTAATGTGTTATGGTAAAGTATTTTGTAAAGTAAATTTTAGAAAATTATTTTAATTATCTGATTTGTTTGGATAATTATTTTGCAAAGAGATGGTGGTTTTTATTTCCGAAGATATTGAAATGTTAAAACAGCAATTAGCTGAAAAAGATGGAAAGCTTAAGAATCAAGCTAGTGAATTAAATCATTTAACTAATGAAGTAATTCCAGAACTTAAAAAAGAAAATAAACAGCTTAAAGCTCTTAAAGTTGAACTCACAGATGCATTGGAAACAAGTACTAAAAAATACTTCGATCAATTGGAAATCAATGCTGATTTAAGTGAAAGTGTAGCTAAGAAGGGTGCAGGTCTTCAACTCGCAAAAGTAAGATTGGAAGAAATTGAAAAATTGGTTGCTGAACTTGAGAGTCAAAGACTTGAAGAGCAAGAGAAAAGAGAAGCAGCAGAATTAGAAGCTGAAAATAATTTATCCGATGGTGAAAAGGCTAAAATACAAGAATTAAGCGAAAAAGTAGCTCAATTGGAAAAAGAATTAAGTGACAGCGAAAGAGCAATTTCCAATAAGGAAAAAGAGATTGCTAAGAAAAACAATCAATTAAAAGATAAGGATGCTGAACTTAATGATCTAAAAGACAATTTAATTCCTAAACTTAAATCTGAATCTGCTGATTTAAATAAACAACTCAAAGATGCTAAAGCTCAAGCTGAAGAGGAACTAGCTGGTGTCGGAGGTAAAATAGCTAAACTCGAAGCTCAAATCAAAGATTTAAACGGCAAATTAGATACTAAAAAGAGAGATTATGATAAGTTAAGCACTGCAATGAATGCAAAAGACAAAACAATCAACTCTCTTAAAAACAAAAACAAACAATTATCTGAAGAACTTAAAGAAGAATCTGGAAAAGGATTCTTTAGTAAACTCAGAGGCAGATAATTGCTTTTTAAGAATTAATTATTTTTAATTAGTTCTTTTTTTTACTTTTTTTATTTTTTATAATTTTTTATAATTTTACTATTTTTACTAATTTAATATTTTTTTATTTTTCATTTCCTTTTTATTCTAATATTTTTTTTAAAATCATTGTTAGAAAATATTAGTTTTCAAATGCTATCGCAAGTTAAAATTATTATTAAATTATAATATTCATTACTTGAAGTTTTTAGATTTTGTAGGTAAAAATAGCTAATATTTTTTTGGGAAAAATGTGTTGATTTTTATTAATTTTTTTCATGAATTTTCATCAAATTTTTCACATAACACATGTTAATAAAAATCATTAAATATGGGTTAAACCTAAAATAATATTGTACTATTTTTAGAAAAAATTTCTAATCAAAATAGAGTTTAAATCTTGAAAATTTTTTCAAATTTTCTTATTTAAACATTGTTTATTCTAACAATAAGATACATTTTAGGTTTATTTTCACAATTAAAAACCCTATATTATCTTATTTTACCTAAAATTCATTAATTGAGTTTTTTATACTTCTTTAATGAAAATTTTATAAAATTTAAAAACAGTTAAAAACAGTTAAAGACAAGAGACTAAGAAAGGTTGATTTATTTGAGCATTAAAAAAGATTTATTGGCGGTTGGACACACTGCACTGGATTACATCATCACAGTTGATGAATTCCCTAAAGCTAATCACTCAGCACCTATGAAGACAATGAAAAACTTGAATGGTGGTGCTGCTGCAAATGTTGCAATGATTGGTGCAACTTTAGGAATGAAAACTGGTTTGATATCCGCTGTAGGATGTGAATTTATTGACTCCCATTATCATAAAAATATGCAGAAATTAGGTGTTGACACTGAAGAATTGATCATCTCCCAAGAAGAAAACACCCCTACTGCATTTGTTATGACTAATAATAATCAAGATCAGATTAGCTATTTCTATTGGGGAGCTGGAAAGGAGTTTCATGACAGTGAGGTTCCAAGAGATAAGATAAAGGAATTCAAGGCGGTTCATTTAGCTACAGGAGATCCTCATTTTAATTGCAAAGCAGGAATCGTAGCTAAAGAGGAAGAAAGATTGGTTTCCTTTGATCCAGGACAAGACCTTGGTATGTACAGTCCTAAAAAATTAAAAGAAGTCATTTCCAATGTAAATATCTTATTTGGAAACCATCATGAAATCAAACGTATTCAAGATTCTTTAGAAGTGGATATTAATGGTTTAATGGATTTAGGTCCAGAAGTTGTTTTAATGACTTGTGGTTCAAAAGGAAGTATCATCTATAGTCCTGATGAAGGCAAAATAGATGTTGAATCTATTTATAGGCCTGCTGTAGATCCTACAGGTGCAGGGGACTCTTACAAGGCAGGATTTGTATCTAGGCTTATTTATGGGGCTTCATTAGAGGAAGCTGCTAAATTCGCTTCATCAGTTTCATCCTTTGTTGTTGAAAAGCAAGGATGTCAAACAAATATGCCTACTTATGATGATGCATATAATAGAATGATTGAATTTTATAAATAATCATTCTACTTTCTATTTTTTTACTCTTTTTTTATTGTTGTTTGGAGACAATTGTGCATTATTTTTTTAGATTTAATTTTTTGTTTTTTTCACTTATTGTTTTTTCATAATTTTTATACTCTCTTTTTCTTAAAAATATTTTAAAATTTAATAAAATGTATTTGATATATATCAAAGCTATTTGATAAAAAAGGCCTCGCAATGCTTTATTTTTGAAATAACGGCCTTATAAAATAGATATGTTTATATGGGATAAAATACAGTAAATAGAATTATAAAATCAAGTTAAATAGAATTAAAATAAACTTTACTTTACTAAAATCTATTTGATTTTAAAAAAGTCAATTTTCAACACAATTTATAGAAAATAATTGATTCTAATCTATTGGTTTTATTCGTCTATTAATTTCTAATTTTTAATTAATGACTCATTATAATCTAGCGTATCAAAAAATGGAGAGAAAGAATGACACAAATAAGTGATGCAAAAAAGGGTATTTTAACTGAAGAAATGAAGCATGTCGCTAAGATTGAAGGCGTTAGCGAAGATTTTATCTTAAGATCTGTTGCAAACGGTACCATTGTAATACCAAGCAATGTAAACAGGGATATTGAAGCATCTGGTATTGGTGCAGGATTAAGAACAAAAGTAAACGCAACTGTAGGAACTTCTACTGATATCGTAAATTTCGATGAAGAAGTATATAAAGCACAAATCGCGATTGACCATGGTGCAGACTGTTTGATGGAATTAAGTATCGGTGGAGACTTGGATGTAATAAGAAACAGGGTTTTGGACATGTCCCCACTTCCTGTAGGTTCCGTACCTGTTTATCAAGCAGCTATTGAAAGCATTAGAGAACATGGTTCAGTTATTTATATGGATGAAGATGACTTGTTCAATACCATTGAAAAACAAGCAAAAGATGGTATTGACTTTATGGCTGTTCACAGCAGTATCAACATTGAAACATTGACAAGACTTAAAAGACAAGGTAGAGTAACCGGTCTAGTATCCCGTGGAGGATCATTCATGTCCGGGTGGATTGTAGAAAATGAAAAGGAAAATCCATTATATGCTAACTTTGATTACGTATTGGAAATTGCAAAGGAACACGATGTAGTACTTTCCCTTGCAAATGGTATGAGAGCAGGTTCCATTGCGGACTCTACCGATAGGGCTCAAATCCAAGAATTAATCATTTTAGGTGAATTGATTGATAGATCCCGTGATGCTGGCGTACAATGTATGATTGAAGGGCCAGGTCACATTCCAATTAATGAGATTCCAACCAATGTAATGATTCAAAAGAAAATGTGTTCCAATGCTCCTTTCTATATGTTAGGACCTATTGTATGTGATGTAGCACCTGGATACGACCACATTGTATCAGCTATTGGTGCAGCATCTTCAGCAAAAGCTGGAGCAGACTTCATTTGTTATGTAACTCCTGCAGAACACTTAGCTTTACCATCTCCTGAAGATGTAAAAGAAGGTGTAATTGCAACTAGAATCGGTGCATATGCTGGTGACTTGGCAAGTGGTCAAATCGATGGTTCACAAGACTTGGCTATGGCTGAAGCAAGAAAAAGATTAGATTGGGAAGCTCAATACGAATGTGCAATGTTCCCAGAAGCTGCACGTGCAAAAAGAGATGAAAGACCTCCTGAAGAAGAGGACACCTGTACAATGTGCGGTAACTATTGTGCTGTAAAAATAGTAAATCAATGGTTAGACCAATCTGATTCTGATTTAATAAAATAAGTGAGATAGTTTCATTAAAGAAACTTTTCTTCTTTTTTCTTTTTTTATTATTTTTTAAATTATTTTTTTAATTTAATTCTTTTTTACAAATTTTGCTACTATCTGTTTTTATATTTATTTTAAATTATCTGGTTTTCCAAGGTTTCATAGGAATAAATCCTTGTTCTCCTATTTTTATTTGACCATCAAAAAGCAAATATTCAATCAAATTATAGATATCCTCTTTTGTATCATTGATTTGAACCAAGCTTATTACGTGGCGGGTTTCATTTTTCAATATCTCATTTCCATTGAAATAGCTTGCGTTTAAGAAAGTGTAGTATTCATCAGAGTTTCTAACAATCTTGAATGCATCAAATTGTGATTTCACTTCTCTATCTATTGTAAAATTAATGTTTTCCTGTCTTAAGGTATTCCATGCCAACCTTTGGGCACTTCCTTTAACTCCAATGAATTTCAATCCTTCCAAATCTTCTATCTTTTCAATTGTTTTTCCATTGTTTGGGGAAATCAAGACCAAGTGGTCATAAGCGATAGCAGTGAAGTTCAAGTCATTTTCAAAAGCAAGTAAAGGATCGTCTAATGCTAAAATGTCTATCAAATCTTGCTTTGCAAGTTCGTATGCACTTTCGTCGTCACTACTATAAATCAGTGTCTTAAAGGGTAAGTCATAACTTATTGCCTGAAGCAGGCCTGTAATGATGTGTCCGCCAGCAATTATGATTTCTGGCCTATCCTCTAATCTGTTTTTATATTTGTAGTAAATATCCAAGAGCTCATATCCTTTTGGGCTTAATTCAGAGCCGGAGCCAACTGTAATGACAAGCTTTTCACCAAGCTTGTCTTCAGCATTTTTGATTCTTCTGTTCAATACAGAATGGGAAACCTTCAATTCCTTTGCTGTCTTTCTTTGGGAATATGTTTTTGACAGTGATTCCAATGTCTCAAAGAATTTATAATTGAATGAATTTCCTTCTATTTCTATTCCAATCTCAGGTTTAATGATATTTTCTTCTTCCTTCATCATTTCTTCCTGATTTTCATCATCACGGTTTGGCATCAAATCCCTCTTGAATTTATACTATCTATATTCATATTTATATTATAAGTCATTTAAATAATTTTAAATATTTAAAAAAATATAATATTATTATTGAGTTTTAGGTAGAGATTTAAATGGAATATATGATATCCGCAATTGAAGCAATTTTAGACAATATTCACGATGCAGAGGAATATTTGAACGAGGAAGACATAGCTAAATTTATTGAAATCATTACCACTGCAGATAATATTTTTGTTACTGGTGCAGGTAGATCTGGACTTGCAGCTAAGGCATTTGCTATGAGATTAATGCACTTAGGTTTAAGTTCCTATGTTGTAGGTGAAACCATTTCTCCAGCTATTAATGCAGGAGATTGTATTTTAGCTATTTCTGGTTCTGGAGAAACAAACACTATTGTAACTGCAGCTAAAATTTCCAAAAAAAGAGGTGCAAAGGTTTTAGCATTGACTTCCTATCCAGAAAGCAGTTTAGGCCAATTAGCAGATGGTCTTATTCGTGTTAAAGGTAGAACAAAAGTGGAAGTGGATGATGAAAACTACCTTAAAAGACAAATTAAAGGAAATTATACTTCTTTAACTCCTTTAGGTACTGCTTTTGAATTAACTTCCTTAGTATTCCTTGATGGATTGGTTTCTGAACTTATGGAAACTATGGGAAAAACTGAAGAGGATTTAAAGAATAGACACACAGTTTTAGAATAAATCTAAAACTTTTTTGTTTTTCTATTTTTCTTTTTTCTATTTTTAAAGATATTTTTCTTATTTTCTTATTTTTATAACTATTTTTTTTAAAAAAAGAGTATATTAGTATTTGATTTTTTTGGTCAAAAAATATAAAAAAGATTAAAAAAGAATAAAAAATTAAAAAAATTACTATTTTTATTTGAAGTTTACAGACCCTGCGATTTCCTTGAGCTCATCAAGGTCATTTCCAGATACGATGATCATTTCATCACCTGGGGAGAACAGGAATCCATCTGAGACCTTAGTGACTGCATATTTGTATTTTTCGCTGGAAGAAAGGTCATATACATTCAATCCGTCGGCGTCGCTTGTTTTTGTAGAGCCGTTGTAAAGTTTGTCCATAGCATTATCACCATCTGTGTAGTTGTCTTCTGAGAAGATGATGTGTTCTATGCTTAATTTGAGGCTTTCATCCACCCACATTGTGTGGGTCTTTTCAGGATCGCTTGCAATCTCGTTTATGGAATCTGAAAGGCTTCCGCCGGATATTGTGAAAACAGTTCCGCCAGGGATAATTGTGTGTTCTTCAAAGTCTGCAGTGCTTGGAACGTCTAGGGTGAAGTTGCCGAAATCCTCTTCTTCAAGAGCCGCAGCACTTACGGTTAGCATTCCACACATTAGAATTAATATACCTATTGCGAATATTTTTTTATTCATTTAATCTCTCCTCCTTTTAATCGAATGATTAAAATTAATCATATTTTTGTTTAGTTGTATATTTAAACATTGTTAATCTTTGTTTGTTAAAGAATTAAACTTTTAAATGTTGAATTGTTTTTAATTATTTTGAGAGTTTGCTGAATAAAAAAAGTATGAGAAAAAAGTAATTTTTATCTTGGATGTCCAAGATATAGTGGTATTGAAGTAATTTAATTTTAAAAAAAGAAAAGATAGAAAGTAATTGTAAATTACTTTCAATTTAATTATTTATTTGATCACTACTTTATTGCTTTTAGAAATAGCTTTGTACACATTGTCTCCTGCAAATTTCGCAGTGTATTTGAAAGTTCCTTTTTTGGTTAATTTGATTGTTACAGTAGCTATTCCTTTTGAATTGGTTTTTGCACTGTATGTTTTTCCATTAACCTTAAAGCTAACCTTCTTGTTTTTGAGAACTTTTGTGCCTGATTTCAATGTAGCCTTTAATTTTTTGCTTTTGTTTGCTTTCTTATAGGTATATTTCTTAAGAGTTAAGCTGGTAGCTAAAGGCTTTACGGTCAATGTTGCACTTTTAGTCACTGCTTTATAAGTGCCGTCTCCTGCAAATTTAGCTTTGTATGTGTATTTTCCTTTTTTATTTAAGCTTATTTTTACAGTTGCCACTCCTTTTGAGTTGGTGGTTGCACTATATGATTTGCCATTTACAGTGAATGTGACTTTTTTGTTCTTGATGTATTGATAAGATTTTAATTTTTGAGTGATTGCATTTCCATCAAAAACGAACTCATAAACAGGAACCTTAAAAGTTGCAGTTAATTTTTTGGTTTTTGCATCTACTTTATAAGATACATTCTTTAAAACAAATGTGCTTTCTTTCTTCAGGATTTGGATTGTACTTGCAACCATATCACTTTTTGAGTATTGCTCATCCTCTTCTATAAATTGGCTGTAGATGTCATATGTTCCTGCTTTGGAAATGGATAACTTCAAATGGGCTTCCCCATTTTCATTTGTTTTCGCAGTGTATCCTATTGAATTCAATGCAAAAGTTATGGTTCTATTGACTACAGCATAGCCGTTTTCATCGCTCAACCACACTATGAAATCGAATGGTGAATCCCCTGCACTTGTATCAACAGCATATTGGAGATAATAGGTTGCGGTCAATTTTGTAGCTTTTTGAAAAATTATTTCATTTGCAGGCAGATAGATTTCATCCCCATCCAATCCTCCATGAGTCATTTGTTTTCCATTGAATCTTAAAGCTTTTGTGCCATCTAAAGTATTGTTTGTAATGTTTATTGCATTGCTTGTAAATGTGCTATCTGAGTCAGATTCTATATTGAGCAAAGAATTATTATCCCCCAAATTTCTAATGGTTATGTTTTCTAAGCTTATCCCAGCAACATTTAAAACACTATTTATTCCTTGAGTTACACCCTTTGCCAAAAGAATGTTTTGATTAGGTCTTAAAATAAAATTAATATTTCTAATAGTTACACTGTTTGGACCACCATTGGCAGGAGATTCAACTTCAAAGAAATGGCTTACATCTCCATTTATGGTTCCCCCTTCTATTGTATAAGATTTTTTAATGGTTATTGGAGTGTTGATAGTAATACTGCGGTCTAATAGGAATACTGTTCCATCACCGTAATGTGTTGATCCTCTATCTTCTAAATATTTGCTGAGATCTTCTTCTGTTTTAATTGTGACAGTATTTGATTGTATAACTCCAGAACCTAAATTGTCCTCATTAGTTTTTCCATCATCTTCGTCTATATTTACGTCTTCATCATCAGAGTTTACTTCAGACATTATTTCTGTATTTGCCGTATCAGCATCGCTTAATTCTATATCCTCAATATCTGAAGTTTCCGCTATAGCATCATTTATATCATCATTTGCACTGACTGCAGATACAGAAATTGCAAGTAAAAAGATCAATAATAATGATACTAAAATTTTATTTTTCATAGTACCCCTCATTTAGTTTGTAAAATATATTTAATATTTTATAAATTATTGTTGAATTTTTATGTATATATTATTTTTTTAATAAATTTTATTAATAAATTTTTCTAAAATAACCGATTATTTTTTTCTTTTCCTTTTTAACAAATATTCCTTTTTTTAAATTGTCATTTTTTAGTAAAAAATTCATAATTTATCATGATTTATCATGATTTCCTGTTTCAATTATGTCAAATTTTTATTTATTATGATTTCATCGTTTTGATAATGTTGTTCATGTGGCATATTTTATTGTTTTTTGCTATTTTAAGTGATTTTAAAGGGTTTTAATTGAATTTTCATTAATAAAAGAATACTCATATTCACATTCGTTAGTTAGGAATTATTCTAATTTTCCTATTTAAATAAAAAATCTTATGATATGAATAAAATGTGCGGTGTATTAAATCCATAATTTCATGTTTTTTTTACTAAAAATCAATAGAATAATCTTTAAAATTTTGTTTCATAGTTTCAATATGTAAATATTTTCATAAAGTTTTATTATTTTTATAGAATAACTTCTTAATTTTTAGTAAATTTGATTTTTAAGCCATATTTATCGTTATGAAAGTAAATTCTCTTTGAAAAATTGATTATTTGTCATATATATACTTTTCCCTTTGATTTTAATAGCAAAGTCTTTTTATATGAATGATAAATAATTATAATTAATGCTCTCTTTATGAATGGTTAAAAAAACCTTGAGAGTATTGATAATTATATGGGATAATTAAAAAAGAGGTTGAGATATATGAGTTCTTTTAAAAGTCCTGCAGATACTGCAAAAGCAGTAGCATCTGCAGCTACCGCAAAAGGTGAAATGCCTATATTAAAACTTGCTATTTTAGGTTTCTTAGCAGGTGCTTACATTGCATTTGGTGGATTACTTGCAGAAGTTGCAAACACTGGTGCTATTGCTGGTGGTGTACCAGTAGGTATTTCTAAATTATTATTCGGGGCAGTGTTCCCTGTAGGTTTAATTATGGTAGTTATCTGTGGATCTGAGTTATTCACTGGTGACGTAATGTTTATGACTATGGGTCTTTTAGATGGTAAAACTAATATCGTAGGCTTACTCAAAAACTGGGTTGGAAGCTGGGTTTTCAACTTAGTAGGTTCTATCTTTGTTGCTTATGTACTTGCTTACGCAACCGGTATTATGGTACCTGAAGCATTCGCTGGCGGTGCTATGACCATTGCACAAACCAAAGCATTAGGTGGAGCTACCTTTATGGCAGCTGGTAAATCAACTGCTTCTTTAACTTGGGTACAATGTTTCCTTAGAGGTATTGGTTGTAACTGGTTAGTATGTTTAGCTGTATACTTAGCTAATGCAGCTGACGATGTAGTAGGTAAATTCTTCGGTATTTGGTTCCCAATCATGGCGTTTGTATGTATCGGATTTGAGCACAGTGTTGCAAACATGTTCTTCATCCCATTAGGTATATTCTTAGGCGCTCCTGTATCTTGGGCACAATTCTTCGTAAACAACTTAATACCAGTAACCTTAGGTAACATCGTTGGTGGAGCTATCTTTGTAGCTTGCGCTTACTGGTTCGTATACTTACGTGACTAAATATACAAAAATCAGTTTGGATCTAATATTCTATATTAGTCAAACACAGGGGATTTCTTAATCCCTAAATTTGTATTTACTTATTGTAATATTTGAGCAAACCTATTTAATTCAAATATCAATAAGTATCTACATAATTTATCTATATTTTTTTAGAAATTTTTCTTAAAAATTTCATATTAGAATAAAAATCATGCTTATATTAGGAATTGTTAAATTCCACAAAATATCATTGGAAACAAAATAGTTTCTAATTTCACTTTTAGATTTTTTAAAGGTCTAAATTCACTTTCATGATAATATAATATTATATTATTT
>NZ_JAZNIB010000259.1:0-4843 GCF_045577275.1 Methanobrevibacter sp. | reverse complement strand
TCTTATTTTTTTAATTTTTATTTTTGTTATTTTTCTATTTTTTGCTGATTTTTAAGAGTATTAACTATTTTTTATGATTTTTAACTATACTTTGGATTATTTTTTCTACTTTTTTAATTGTTTTTTAAGATTTTTAACTATTCTTTAGATTATTTTTTTTTCATTGTTTCTTGGTTTTCATCAGGTTTAACCATATTAATTCTAAAAAGATTTAAATATATTAGTACAAATATATATTCATAATATAAAGTATTACTATGAATTATTTTCAATCAAACCAATAATTTAATAGTATGAATATGAATAATGGATTTTAAATCCAGAGAGGGATTTGAATCATTATTATTATATATCATAAATGAAATAATTAATTTTTTAAAAAATCATTAAATTAAACTTTTAAAGGGTGATATCTTGAAAGTTATTATTGATGCAGCAAATGTCGCACATTTCCAAAAAGAAGAAGGCTCAAAAGCTAAATTAAAAAATATCACATTAGCTGTAAAGGCTTTAGAACAAGGAAATCATGACTTTTTAATCATAGCAGATGCTTCCCTACGTCATAATATTGATGATAAGGAGACTTTTGTAAGATTAGTCAATGATGGCATTATTGATGAAGTTCCTGTAGGAACCATTGCAGACCATTATATTCTTGATTTGGCTTATGAAGAGGATGCAAAAGTATTGTCTAATGATAAGTTTAGGGATTTCATGTCAGAATTCCCTGACATCAACAGCATAAGAATTCCATTTTCAATTCAAGATGGCGAATTGATCATGGGAAAAGCCAAAAAGCCTAAGAAGGTCAAAAATCTCTTGCAGAACATCTGTGATGAAATATTAAATGAGCTTGAGAGAAAACGTTGGGTAGTTTATAAAGGTAAGGAAACAACTAAATTCACACCATTGAATGTGGCTAAACAGGCTATATTATTGCTTGATGAATCCGAACAGGATAATGTTTCCTCCAAAATAGAAGGACTATTTTCTAAATTGCCTATGTTTGATAAGGTTATGGAAATGGTGGATGATGTAGAGACCTCTGTTCCATATGTAATCTTTGTTCTTGTTCATCCTAAGGATTATAAGGCTGCTGTCAAGGATGCAGGTAACATTTCAGTTACAGTTGCAGACAGGTTAAGATTGGTTCACAAACCATTGATTGCAGTTCGTAATGATTTATTCATTAAGCCAGGTTACTTCGGCTTGAATATTGTCTTGACTGATGAGGTGGAAGACAATCCTCCATACAATATTGAGATTCAAACAAATACCTATGATGAGGTATTCATCAAGAAGAATTCAAGAAATATTGCAAGTACAATTGCTGGAAGATTAGGTTCATGGAAGTTCCCATTCGTTTCAGTAAAACCAAATATGATTTTGGAAAAGCCTGGTGAATTTGAGATTTACTTAGAAAAGAATTCCAAGAAAAAGAAGGAGAAATAATATAGGATATTATTTCAAATTCTTAAGAATTATTATTTATTGGAAAACTTGTTTATTGAAATTGAAAATTGATTATTACGTTTATTTAAAACTGATAATTAAATTGATATTAAAAACTGATAATTAAACTGATTATTTATTTTAAAAATTAAAAGGAGGTAAAATATGGCTGATCATGCAATTATAAGGAAAATAGTTTCTTTAGTAACCAAACATGAAATCATCAGTATAGGTACTAAGTACTTTCCAACAACTCCACTTGAAACAGAGTATGTAGACATGTTCAATTATACTCAAACCATGCTTATGGAGATTGATAAAGCGAATATTACCACTGAAAGTATTTTTACCAATTTGGTTCGTGATGTTGGCCGTGAAAATATTCCAGAGAATCATAGTTTTTATGAATTACTTCCTGCACAGAACAAGGTTGAAGAATATGCTCTTGTAAGTAATATCATTATGGGTAGTGACCGTTACATGTATGTAGAGCTTTCAGAACCTTCTTATATTATTAATCTTTTCACTGATATTATTTTAAGAGAAAATGGAGAAATTATTGAAAGAAGCGAAACAGAAATTGTTTCAAGGCTTATGTCTAAAAACGATGCAATCAGAGTAGCAATCAGATTGGTTGGCATTGGATTGGATAATGGAATCCGTGTCAGAGCCGCTGCCGGTATGACTGGCGCTGCAGCTATTGAAAGATCAATCAAGTTCAATAAAGAGGTTGGAGACTCTCCAGGTGTTGCATTCACTAAATTAGGTGGTGAATATGCACTTGTATTGGACACTCCTTTCAAATTAGCGGAATCTGAACCTCCAGAATTCCAGCAATATCTCTTTATTGATATTGTGGACTCAACCAATTTCATTTCCAAGCATGGCAGAAACAAGCTTGTGGAATTGATGACAAGCGTTAAGGAGTTTATGGAAGATTGTGAAGGTCATATTGAAGGTTACCGTGAAGGTGGAGATGACTTGATTGCAAAATTCCCTAGTAAGGATGTAGCTATTCGTGCAGGTCTTGATTGTGCATGGTTTATTCTAAACAACGGTGCAAAAGTCAAGATTGGTATAGGAAGAAGCAGAAGAGAAGCAGGTGAACGTGCAAATATTGCAGAAAGCATTCATGGATTCGGTGCATTGTCACTAGTCATATTCGATTTGGCTAATGGATTATATGGATATTACATTCCTTCAGACTTTACAAGAACATTATGTGAGCTTGTAACTGCTAAGAAAGGAAAGATCATTACTGCATTTGCTGTAATGTTTGTCTTATCTTATATACTTGCTATAATGGGAATGGGCATTTATGGCCTTTTACTTGTTCTAATCCTTGTAGCTTACTATACATTAAGGTGAAATTTGTAGTTGAACAATCTGATGCATCTGTGGATAAGATAAATTGATTCAATATCTGCATTATGCATTAAAAATTAATCTATTGATGATTTAAAAATATTTATTATTGTAATTTGTGGTGAAATTAATGGCAATAGGAGATAGGAAACTTAGGGGTTCTAGAAAACCTAAAAATAAGAATGTTTTAGTCACTCGAAGTCCTAATAATTCCAGAGACTCCAGGAATTCAAGAAATTCTAGAAGTTCCATATGGTCCAAAAGTTCTGGAAATGTAAGAAAACCAAGAAGTCCTAAGCAAATAATCTTGATGATAATCATTTTAATCGCTTTTATTTGTGGATTGGCTTTAGGCATTTCCATGATAATGGGTCCTGGGGATTCCAACGAACCTGCTCCTGGGGAAGTGCAGTATATGAATGTAACTAATAATATTTCAGAGTATGAAAACAGCAGCTATGACCTAACCGATGAGAACGGTACACAGATTTCATACTATGATTTCAAGGAAAATGTTACAGAAGGCCAAAATGTCACTGCATTCAATGCCTCAAGTTCGGCCAATATTTACTAATTGATAGGGAACTTTTTCTCTATTTTTTTCTATTTTTATTAGTTTTTTTTATTGTTTTTATTCATGACTTAAGGTTCATTTTTGAAATTATTTTAAAGTTTACAAGAAAAATTTATTTATCAAGTTAAAAAGGAGATATCATGTCTAATATTGATGTTATTAAAGGTGGAATCTGTGCTGTAGAAGGTGTTAGAGCAGCAGGAACCCGTGAAGGCAAGTATGGTCTTACAGTTATAGAATCTAAAGGCAGCAATGCTTCAGCGGTATTCACTTCAAATAATGTGGTGGCTGCCCCTGTAATTCATACAAAAGAAATGATTAAAGGTGGTAAGGTTTCTTTGGTAGTTGCAAACAGTGGAAATGCTAACTGTTTCACTGGTGAAGATGGAATAGCTGATTGTGATAGGACAATTGAATTTGCATCTGGATTGACAGATATTCCATCAGATGAAATAGCTACTGCATCCACTGGTGTAATCGGTAGAAAAATGCCTATGGACATTATTTTGCCTTTGGTTGAAGAGTCCATTTCCAAATTGGACAATTCTATAGAAAGTTCAACAGATGCTGCCAAATCATTGATGACAACAGATACTTATCATAAGGAATTTGCTGTGGAGACAACTGTAAATGGTGAAAAGGTCAGAATCGGTGGAATCACCAAAGGTGTAGGAATGATTGCACCGAATATGGGTACCATGTTATGTTTCTTGGCAACTGATGCTGTAATATCTGCTGAAATGATTAATAAGGCTTTAAAATCTGCTGTAAACAAGAGTTTCAATATGATTGTCGTTGATGGCGATGAAAGTACCAATGATATGGCTATATTGATGGCAAATGGAAAGTCTGGTGTTGAAGTTGCTGAAAATGACATCATCAATGAAGATTTCCAAGATGCATTGGACTTCTTATGCATAAGCTTAGCGAAAATGATGGCTCGTGATGGTGAAGGAGCTACAAAATTCATTGAATGCAAGGTTCAAGGTGCTGCATCACAGGAAGATGCAATATTAGCTTCAAAATCTGTAATCAGCTCTTCTCTTGTAAAATCCGCTATTTTTGGTGGAGACCCTAATTGGGGAAGAATTGTTGCTGCAGTCGGTTATTCCGGTTGTAAAATGGACCAAAGCATGATTTCTGTTTCTGTAAGTGATGATGAAGCTAATGAAGCTATTTTAGTGGACCAAGGTAAGATTTTGGCATTTGAAGGAACAGAAAATCTCAATGATGCTGAAAAGATCATGCAAGAGAAAACAGTGAACATACTTGTTGATTTATATCAAGGGGATTATGTCGCAACTGCTTGGGGTTGTGACTTGACCTATGATTATGTAAAAATCAATGCAGAGTATACAACTTAAAAAAGCTCTTATGCTTTATTATTTATAATCAATTAATAGGTTTTTTTTTTAAAAAAAGAGAAATTTAAGAAGTTTATATAAACTTCTT
>NZ_JAZNIB010000258.1:0-6034 GCF_045577275.1 Methanobrevibacter sp. | reverse complement strand
AAATATAGAAATTACAATAAAATAAATCAGATGATGGAAATTATTTAAAAATTGTCCAAAATAACGAAACTATTATATATAATGTATAACATAATATGAATAGGTTAGGAAAAGAGTTATAATTGTAAGCATTAATTAGTTTTATCTATTTATATAACTTAATGAAACCTAACGATTTTCTAATTTTAATAATAATTTCAATCATTTTTAAATAGTATATTAAAAATTTATACTTTTAGATTATAATTTATTATTTAAGATTATTTTATGCTTTAAATTTAATTTTACATTATTATACGAGGTGTATTAATATGGCTGATAAAAACACTTTTGAAGGTACAACCACTGTAGGTATTACCTGTGTAGATGGTGTTGTATTTGCAAGCGAAAGAAGAGCAAGTATGGGAAACCTTGTTGCTCACAAAGTAGCTGAAAAAATATTCAAAATTGATAATCATATTGCAGCAACCATTGCAGGATCTGTTGCAGGTGCACAAGGTTTAATGAAAATCATCAGTGCTGAAACTGCATTATACAGATTAAGAAATGGTAAGGATATTAGTATCGAAGCGGCTGCATCTGTAAGTTCTAACATATTACGCTCCTCACCTGCATATGTACAAACTCTTATCGGAGGAGTAGATGACACTGGTGCATCCATTTATTCTTTAGATGCAGCAGGTGGTATGATTAAAGATACCTTCATCTCTACCGGTTCAGGTTCTACATTTGCATATGGTGTTCTTGAAGACAGATTCCACGAAGACATCACTGTAGAAGAAGCTAAAGAATTAGCATTAAGAGCTATCAAAGCAGCTACAGAAAGAGATACCTATTCTGGAAATGGATTCTTAGTAGCGGAAGTTACTAAAGACGGATTCAAAATGTTAGAAAAAGAAGAAGTTGAATCTATTATTGAGAAAATCAATAAATAAAAAAATTCAATTAAAAGTTGAATCTATTGTTGAAAAAATCAATAGCTAAAAAATATATACGAATTATTATTTTTTAACTTTATTTTACAACTAATTTTACATATTACAGTATAGATAGTATATGCAATAAATTAAGTAAACATCTTTTTTATGACACACAAGCTGTTTATTTAAGTGAGAATATTGAATTAGATTCGTAGATTATTCAATATTCTTTAATATTTTTTTCATTAGCCCTTTAAAAATCTAGTCTATTTAATAGATATTTTTGAAAAAAACCATGAACGGCTTATTTAAAAATTAACCAAAATTTACTTAACGAATATTCCAAGATAATATAAAGAATCCAAGGAAATATTGATTTTATACCATATGCTAATTTTATACTTCTATTTTTCGAAGTGATAATATGGCTTCAAACGTTTTAGAAGAAATAAGACAAAAAATCATGAAAAAACTACCTGATGAAGTTCAATTAGCTAATATTGAATTTGAAGGTCCCGAGGTTGTTATATATACAAAAAACCCAGACATTGTAGCAGACAATGGGGACTTAATCAGAAACTTAGCAAAAGAACTTAGAAAAAGAATTATAATCAGATCAGACAAGTCAGTTTTATTGGATTATGAAGAAACCATTCAAAAAGTAAGGGAAATCGTTCCAGAAGATGCTGAAATAAGCAACATTACTTTTGATGAAGTGACAAATGAAGTGGTTATCGAAGCAACCAAACCTGGACTTGTGATTGGAAAGTACGGAGTTACTTCCAGAGAAATCGTAAGAAAAACCGGTTGGGCTCCAAAGATTTTAAGAAGTCCTCCAATCAGATCTGACATAATCGACAGAATCAGAAATACCTTAATGCGCAACAGTAAGGAAAGAAAGAAAATCTTACAGACTTTAGGTGCAAGAATCCACCAAGGCGGAAAATATCCTAATGAATGGACAAGATTAACCGCAATGGGAGGATTTAAAGAGGTAGGACGTTCTTGTATGTTACTTCAAACTCCAAACAGTAGAGTATTGCTCGATTGTGGAGTAAATGTAGCTGGTCAAGATGAAAAAAGTTCATTCCCAATGCTTGGAGTTCCTGAGTTTTCAATTCAAGACCTTGATGCAGTTGTAGTATCTCACGCTCACTTGGACCACTGTGGATTCATTCCTTACCTTTACCACTATGGATACGAAGGACCTGTTTACTGTACCACCGCAACAAGAGATTTGATGACCTTATTGCAATTGGATTACATTGATATTGCACATAGGGAAAATAACCCACTTCCTTTCAACGTAAAGCATGTGCAAAAAATGATCAAACATACCATCACTCTTGATTATGGTGAAGTAACTGACATTTCTCCAGACATTAAATTGACTTTGCATAATGCTGGACACATTTTAGGTTCTGCTATGTGCCACTTCCACATTGGTGATGGAGCACACAACTTGCTTTATACTGGAGACTTCAAATACGAAAGAAGCAGATTATTGGAAGCTGCAACCACCAGATTCCCAAGAGTGGAAAGTTGTATTATGGAAAGTACATATGGTGGACATGAAGATGTGACCCCTTCAAGAAACAATGCAGAAAAAGAATTGATGAAAACCATCTACAAAACCTTGAAACGTGGTGGAAAAGTATTGGTTCCTGTATTCGCAGTAGGAAGGGCGCAAGAATTGATGATTGTGCTTGAGGAATACATGCGTCATGGAATGATTTCAGAAGTGCCAATCCACCTTGACGGTATGATTTGGGAAGCAACTGCAGTTCACACTGCTAGACCTGAATACTTAAGCAAAGATTTGAGAGATCAAATTTTCCATATGGGAAGAAACCCATTCATAGCAGAATCATTCAATAAGGTTCAAAACAATGCTGAAAGAAAACAGATTGTTGAAGGAGAACCATCAATCATACTTTCAACTTCCGGTATGTTAACCGGAGGAAACTCTGTAGAATACTTCAAATGGTTATGTGAAGATAAAAGAAACACAATTATTTTCGTAGGTTACCAATCCGAAGGATCTCTTGGTAGAAGAATCCAAAAAGGACACAAAGAGTTACCATTTGAAGATGAAACAGGTAAAACAAGAGTCTACGATGTAAAAATGGAAGTAAAAACCATTGAAGGATTCAGTGGTCACTCCAACAGAAGACAATTGATGGAATTTGCAAAAAGATTACATCCAAGACCAGATAAGATCATTACCTGTCACGGAGACCCATATAAAACTGTTGACTTGGCTTCAAGCATTCACAGAAGTTATAAAGTTGAGACTAAAACTCCACTTATTCTTGAAGCGACAAGACTTCAATAATCAAAAATTTTTGATTATTGATTAAATTTTCATTAATTTTTAATATAATATAAATAATAGCTAAAACAAATATTAAAATGTTAGCTATTATTTAAATAATTATTATTAATTATTTATTAATAATTTAATAGCCAAATAAAAATAAAAACTTTAAAAAAATTATTATTAGGTGAATTTTATGGTTACTTACTCAGAATCTGGTGTAGACATTGATTTAGAAGCATTGACTGTTTCAAAATTAGCTTCAAAATTACAGCCAACATTGGAATACAGAAATATTATAACTGATAGTGGACACTTTGCAGCATTGGTTGAACTTGGCGACAAGGCTATTGCTATGAGTACCGATGGTGTAGGAAGTAAAATATTAGTTGCAAAAATGATGGAAAAATATGACACCGTTGGAATTGACATGATTGCAATGGTAGTTAACGATATCCTTTGTGTAGGTGCAGAACCTATTGCATTGGTAGACTACTTGGCTGTTGAAGAACCAGATCCAAAAGTAGCTGAAGAAATCGCAGATGGTCTTGTTAAAGGTGCTGAAGAATCACAAATTGCCATCATCGGTGGAGAAACAGCTTCTCTTCCAGGAATTGTAAAAGACTTCGATTTAGCAGGAACTGGAATCGGTTTTGTAGACAAGGACAAAATCATTACAGGTGCAGACATTGAAGCAGGAGACATCTTGATTGGTCTTAGAAGCAGTGGTATTCACAGTAACGGATTAAGTCTTGCAAGAAGAGCAATCTTTGAAGACGGAGGATTCACTGTAGAGGATAAAATGCCAAATTCAGACACTACTATCGGTGAAGAATTATTGAAACCGACCCAATTATATGTTAAAGCAATTGTAGAGCTCTTAAAACATGACTTTAACATCAAAGGTCTTGCTCACATGACCGGTGGTGGAGTAAACAACCTTTCAAGACTTAAAAAAGGAATTGGTTTTGACATTACCGATTATCCTGAACCACAAGACATTTTCAAATTAATCTATGAACAAGGAGTTCCTTTAGAAGAAATGTACAAAGTTTTCAATATGGGAGTTGGATTCTGCGTAATTGCAAGTCCTGAAGAGGCTGATGCTGTTGTAGAAGCATTGAATGAGAATATTGAAGCTTTCAAAGTAGGAACAGTTACTGACGAAGAAAAGATAACTGTAAAAACATTTGAAGGAACTGTAATCGAATACTAAATTTAAACAAATTTACCTAAAATAATTATTCAATTAATTAAAAAAAATATAAAAATGCATTAAAAATAAATCTTACAAAGATTTTCAACAAAAGCCAATCATAGAAAAGGAGGGAAAGAATGAGGATTAGTGTTGAAAACGAAAGAAAACTTGTTAATGAAATCTTAGTCAATATAGGTGTGCAAGAAGATCATGCTAAAATAATTACTGAAGCGACTTTAGACTCTGACTTAAAAGGTTTCACTTCTCATGGACTTGGAAGATTCCCACAATACATTAGAGGAATCAAAAACGGTTTCATTGAAACCAAAGGTGACTACGAAGTTGTAAAGGATGAAGATTCCATTGCACTCATTGATGGAAAAAGCTTATTTGGGCAATACATTGCACATGAAGCTATGATGATGGCAATCAATAAGGCAAAGGAAACTGGTATTGCTGCAGTAGGTACCTTCAATTCAAACCACTTTGGAATTACCGGATATTACTCTGACTTAGCTATTAGAAATGATATGATTGGTATTGTAATCTGTAACACTGAACCTGGAGTTGCTCCTTTAGGTGGTAAAAAAGCTATTCTCGGAACTAACCCAATAGCTATAGGTATCCCTTCTGAAACTTACATTGCTGTTGATATGGCAACTGCTGTAAGTGCTAGAGGAAAAATATTGGAAGCTAAAAGGAAAGGTGTGGAAATTCCTCCAAACACTGCAATCGATAAGGATGGAAACCCTACCACTGATCCGGAAGCTGCTTTAGGCGGTTCTATCCTCCCATTTGGTGGAGTAAAAGGATACGCTTTAAGCTTCATGATTGAAATCATGTGCGGACCTCTTGTAAATGCAGCATTTGGTACTCATGTAACAGGTACTGCTGGAGATTACAAAGAAGACTGTAACAAAGGAGACTTGTTTGTAGCAATCAACCCTGCAAAATTCGTTTCAATTGACGCATTCAAAGAACAAGTTGAAGAATTCGTCAAAGAAATCAGAGAATCAGGAGACACCTTCATACCAGGTGACCTTGAAGTAAGAAGAATTGCTGAAAATGAGGAAAATGGTTTAGAAATAGATGAAAAACTCTATGAAACTTTACAAACCATTTGTGAAGATACTCATATAGATTTAGACAGTTACTTAACTGAATAAATCTACCTTTTTATTTTTTACTATTTTTTACTTTTTTACTTTTAATTATTTTATTATTTTTACATTTTTAACTTTTCAATTTTTTTACTAATTTTATTGATCAAATTTTTTCAATTTTTTTTACATAATTTACTATTTTTAAAAATTTATAAATTTTATAATTTTCATATTTTTCAAGCACTTTTTTTAAAAATTTTTATGAAAAAATACTAAAATTTTTAACATTTCAACGAGTGTAATAAATTTTATAATGAAAGTTTATTAAATAATAGTTTAAATTAAAAAGTATTAAAATTATTAATCAATTAATTAAAATTCTGAAAGTATAAATAATAATATAAAAATTGATAAGTTGAGATGTAGATAAGGCAAATGAAAAAAAGCAAAGTAGTGCAAAAATGAAAAAATGATTTTGTGAAAATAGAAAATTGTG
>NZ_JAZNIB010000257.1:0-6959 GCF_045577275.1 Methanobrevibacter sp. | reverse complement strand
AGAAAAAATATGAAAAATTTATGTTTAAAACAATAGATAAACAAAAAAAATAAAAAAGAAATAATTAAGAACATTTTTTACAGATTATTCATCAATGTCCTCAATGAACTTATTGATTCCTGATTTGACAGTTCCACTAATCCCAATTGTATTGATAGCTATTTTATTCCTGTTTTGCCTTTTCATTGTAGACAGTGCCACCCTTACATCATCACAGTAGGATCTTCCGCATCTTAAGACTGTCTTATAATTAAATATAGGCTCATTATTTTGAATAGTTTCACTGACAAGATAGTGTCTCATCACCCATAAATCAAAGTTGCTTGATTGGTTCTCTCCCCAATACCTAATGCACCCATCCCAACATATAGGTAGCATATCTTCTTTGGATAATTCGACTTCTGACTTTACATCAAGAATCAAATAATGATAATTTTTTCTAAGTGTGGGAGGCAATACCTTTAACTTCATGATTCTTCCTCCTCAAAAACCAATTCTATATCATCATAATCATCATAATCATCATAATCATCATAATCCTCATAATCCTCATAATCCTCATAATCCTCATAATCTTCATCAATATCAGAATCATCCAATTCATCAAAATCCTCTACAGATTCATCATCGAATGGCTCAAATTCTTCCAAATCACTTTCTAAATTGTCATAAGTGTCAGTGAAATCATCACTTTCAATGACTTTCACTCCATTAATGATCATCTTATCCCTTTCACTGTTGAAATCAACGATTTGCTTAGGATAATAATAAAATCCATTATAGATCTCTTTATCGGTAAATCCAATTGATTTGAAGAAAGAGACAATATCCCTTGTTGACCTTACATGATATACTGATTTGGAATCTGTTGTAAGAATCAATGGGAACTTGAATTTACGATGAAACATCAATATCTCCTTAAAGCTGCTTATTACATTGGCTCTGTATCTGAGATGATTGTTTAAGATGTCCCTAAAGCATAATTCAATAGCTACATTATTTTTTACAGCTTCTTTTGCAAGAACATGATTCATTCCAGAATCCCTTCTTTTATAATAAGGTCTTGACAATACATCTATCCTATGATTTTCACATACGCTGCGATTGATCTTTAAGTCTCCACCTAAACAGCTTATATAATTAGCTTTATTCCGATACTTGTTGATTATTTTTCTAATCTCATTGGAATTGGCATTCAAAATATTTATTCCCATAGAAATGTCTGCATGCTCAAAATTAGTATTTTTATTTCTATAGGTCTGATTAAAGTCAACAGAAGACAATTCATCCATTAAATCATCTTTATACTGAATAGCCTTATCAAAATTATCAGGAGAATAATTTAAATTAAGATAATCCCATCCAAATCTATTGGCTTCCAAAACTAAAGCCAAATCTTGGTCAAAATCCTGTCCTCTTAGATTCATATCATAAAATTTCATTTGATTACCTTAATTTAATTGTTTAAAAAAATCATATTATATTTAATAGTTTATAAGAACTAATTAAAATATTTTAATTAATTATTAATCTTAATAGTTTTAGTTTTTAATATTCTCTGGGAAAATTTCAGAAATCTTATTGATTGCAACCTCTTTCTTAGCAGGGTATGCTGCAATTTTAATCTTTAAGTGAATGCTGTCTCCACCGTCCAATATTTCCCACTGCTCTTCTGCAGCTTTCTCTTTGGATAATCTTAAGAAAAGGTTACCTTTTTCATCCATTTTCTTATCCAAGTCATTATACAATTTGACCAATTGATCTTCTCCAATAGATGAAATGAGATTGTTTAGGAATTCCTTTGTTTCTCTTTTTTTGGAGATGGTTCCAGTTAAAATAAGCATTTTCTCTTCTAAAAGCCCTTCTGCTTCCTCAACTTCAGGTTCTGCAGTAGGCAATATATTTAAAAGAGCTTCTAAAATTTCATCTTTGTCTTCATTTTCGTAGATAAAGACACGATATCTAATATTGTGAATCATGATTTAACCTTTAAATTTTAAAATTATGAAATAACTTAAAAAATCTTAAAATAAGTAAAAAAAATAGTTGATAGTTATAAAAAATAGTAAAAAAATAAAAAATAAAAAGAAAAGTAAAATTAAAAAAAGATTATTTTAATCTTTTTTCACTACCTTTTCCTCTATTTCTACGGCCACGGCCTTTTTTACCAGCACTAGTTAAGCCTCTGAGAGCTCTGCTTCTGTGCTGACCTTCACAAATCCAGTTGATTTTAGGGTCGTTTTTAATAGAAGGACTTTGTGGGTCTACTAAAATTACTTCAAAGTATTTGTATTTTCCGTCAGCCCATACCCAGTAAGAGTTTAATACTTCCATGTTAGGGTATTTTTTAGCTACACGTTCTTCACCGATTCTTTGAATAGACTTAGCCATGGTAATTTTGTTTACACCCATTCTTTTTGGTCTACGACCATGTTTGAAACGAGTTTTCCTACGTCCACCACGTCTAACTTTTACTCTTACAACCACGAAACCTTTTTTAGCTCTGTAACCTAAAGATCTTGCACGATCAATTCTGGTTGGTCTGTCGATTCTAGTGATTGCAGGTTGTTTCCTCCATTGAGGAACTCTTTGCCACATAAGTTCTCTTACATAAGACTCATCTGGATTTTTCCATGCATCTCTAATATATTTGTACATCATTTTATTACCTCTTGTTCAGCTTTTCGCCACATCCAAAGGACAATATTTAAAATGGTTTTTTTTGATTAAGTGTATTAGTTTAAATAGAGTAGTGAATAGCTATTTAATTATTAATCAAATTTTAAATATTATAGTCCATAAGAGTTTAATAATTCAGTTAGAAATATGCTATCAAATAGCAAATATACTAACATATTATAATATTTACCAGTAATCATTTAAAAAGTTTTTGTATATAATAACTATTTTCATCTAAATCATTATAAAATTTAAGAAAATAAAAAAAAGAAAGAAGGATAATTAAAAAATAAAAATTTAAAATTAATTTACAAAATTTATTTGCGCCTCATCAATTAAAGGATAAATAATCAAACTGTCGCCATCAAGATTCTCCTTGTTTAAATTTACAGCAGTTATTTGATGATTATCATAGGTTTTATAATATAAAATACCCTTATTGGTGTTGTAGCAGGATGAATAAATTGTATATTCATATAAATCGGGATCATCAATAAATGTCAATCCTTTCTGTTGTTCAACAGATGCCAAAATATGGAAGAATTGAGAAACGCTTTCACTTTCACTTTCGCCAGAAAATGAATTTTCTTTAGTGAATGCTACTTTTACAAATCTTGATGATGAAGACAAATCACCTGGAAGTCCAATTGCACCCATACCTCTACTATAGGTATCCAATTCAAGATCTTTAGAGAAAGTATTTTCTGGTGTTTTAACAGACAAGTTCCTATAATTATTCAAATTGAATAATTGCATATCAAAGGTAGGATTATTAGTTAAAACTCCAACGGGATTATCATAAACTTTCAATCCATCTTCTAAAGGTTCAACAATAATAGAGGAATTTTCATCAGATATCATCCAATGAAGAGGTGATAAGGGCAGGTCTTCTGAATAGTTTATATTTACTAAATTAAGATTCAGAAGTAATTCTTTAACATCCTCTATCGACTCTGACTGAGATAACAAATAAGGAATGAATTCAAATGGTGTAACATTCACCATATCCTCCTCAATTTCCCTATAAACAGCATTTCCTGCAAAGTTAAGACCTGCAATAGCTACTCCTTTTTCATTCATTGCATCATAGTATAGAGGATATTCATCAATTCCTGCAGTAATTCCAATGATAGCAAAATGTGATTTCATGTCATCTATTTTTCTAAATTTGAATTCGTAGTTTCTTGGAGTTATGCAAACTCTTTCATCATACGAAATTTCATAGTCAAAGTTTCTGCCAAAATAATGATTTGCTCTAAGATATTCACTTGCAGTGCACATAATTGACCCTCACAAAATTAATCTAATAACTGTTTAGATATTTTTAAACTTATTAGTTAATTATATATTATAATCATCTAATATTTAAACTTTTATATAAAAAAATTAAAAAATATTATACAAATGTATAAAATTAAAATGATGAAAAATGGTCAAAGTAATAAAAAAATTAAAAAAAGTGGAAAAATGCTCAAAAATTTAAGAAAAAAGAATTGAAATATTGAAAAATACTCAAAATTGCAATGAAAACTATTAAAAAAAAAGTTACCAGTTAAGAGTAATTACTCCCAACTAGTGAAAAAGTTTTGGTCCAGGTTTTGCGCTCCGAAGGAGCGGAAAAGCTGGGTTATTCTTCAAATGGTTGTGGCAATGCACAAGCATCAGTTCCTTTAGCTAAGTATGTGTATACTAAAGCTGCAAGGATAGCACCTACAATAGGGCCAACTAAATAAATTGGGAAGAATCCCCAAAGGTTTGATCCACCAAGTAAGGTGTCCATTAAGTAAGGACCAAAGGTACGTGCTGGGTTAATGGATGCACCAGTGAATGCACCAAGAACGATGATTACAGCAGCTACAGTCATACCAATGGAAATACCTGCAACACCAGGGTCTGCTTTTTTATCCACAGCAACACCCATTACTACAAGCATCAAGAAGAAAGTACCGATACATTCAGCAATCATTGCTTGCATATATCCTACACTCAGACCAGGAGCGGTTGCACCTAATCCTCCGATTGTTACTGCAGGAGCACCTAAACATACGAATAATAATAAACTTCCTAAAACTGCACCGATCGCTTGTGCTACGATGTAGTAAACACTATCAATCAATGAAATGTTTTTGCTGACAAGCAATCCGATTGTTACAGCTGGGTTTAAATGTGCACCTGAAATTTTTCCAAATAAGTAAATACATGCCATTACAGTTAATCCGAATGCAAGTCCAATAGCTAACCAGTCTCCTAAACCACCAAGGAGTCCAATACCAGCTGCACCAGGATCAACACCATCATCAATAATTAAAGTTACAACAGCAGATCCTGTACCGAAGAACACTAGGAAAAAGGTACCAATTAGCTCTGCAATGAATTTTTTTGTAATATTACAAGAAGACATATTTTTCCTCCATAATTATTTTAAATTTGATAATTTGATAAATATAAATTGAAATCAAATAAACTAATTTAATTAATTCAAATCACTTAAAAATTAACCTAATTAATCTATTTAAAAAATAAAAAAATAATTAAGCCAATAGGCTTAATTAAATTTATAATCTATTTTAAAATGGAAATCTATACAGATTCTTTCCATTGACAGTATTCGTGTTTTGCATCAATCATACAAGATGCACAGTTCTTACATCCTCTTACAGGGGAACCAGGAACTTCTTTGTTAAGTGCAATGATGTTGGTCATCATTGTTGCAGTTACAGGTTCCGGAGTAAGTAAGCAAGGGTAGTCTGCAAGTCTCATTAATGAGGAGAATCTTACTGTAATTCCACAAGCAGGATAGGTGTATCTTTGTGGGTTCATAAGAACTTCATTGTGAGTGATTGCTCCTAAGTCAACTGCAAATCCATTGACTTTAGGTACGAGATCGATTTTTGCACTGCTTCTTGCTTTTCTAGCAGCAGTAATGTAAGTGGAACCTCTGTGAATCATGTCCATAAAGTCACAGTTGTGCAATTCTGCAGCTGCACCTCTGGTAGGATATTGTTGTACATAGTTGTGGAATCTTTTGGTTAATAAGTCTACAACCATAGCAGAGTTGAATCCGTCTAATTCAAGAATGTATTCGGTTGCACATGCAGTTGCACCTGTTGCTAAGTTCAATACTTGTGATGGGTGCATGAATTTGCCAATGTTGTCTTTTAAGGAAGCTTCCATTACTTTAGCGGTTGCTTGAATAATAGCTAAGGTTACGTCATCCTTACACATGTTGTAGCTTGCTTGACCAATGTGGTGACCTATATCACCAACACAGTATGCTGGTACGGTTACAATGTTACCATAGTGTACACCATCATCCATAGCAGCTTTGACAACAGGTCTCATTTCTTTTTTGTATCCTTCCATGAATGCTCTTACATCAAAGGAGGAGTGTCCTGCATCATCCATCAATTTTCCTTGAGCTTCTACAGGTTCTTTGTAAATCATTTGCATTGATTCGACTTCTTTTGCAGCTGCTTCTGCAGCGGATGCACCGTTTTCAATTGCATGAGCAAATGAGTCACCAATACCATAGGAAGTGTTCATACCCCATGATTTTGCAGAAAGAATAGCTTGTTTGTGCATTACAGGGATGTGAATGGTTTTCAAGATTTGGTTTACTACATTGGAAGTACTTCCTGGCATTAAAGCGAAGTCCACTACACAGGTAGGTCCATAGAATCCACCGTAACGACGTACGGATTCTTTGGTAATCAATGTTTCACTGTCAGCAATAGCTTGGATAAATGTAGCCAAACTGTCTGCAAATTCACCATCTTCCTCACAAAGGATTTCAAGAATAGGAGGAGTTTGGTAATGTTCAATAAATGGATCGTCTTCTGGTCTGATGGTTTCAGCGACAGAAGTCAATACTTTGTAATGGCTTTCTACAGATTTTTTGTGCAAGTCAATTACAGATTTTGCTTGACCGTCTGCACAGGTCATGCCTGCTACAGCATCTGCATATGGTTTTGCATCGGTAATCTTAAAGTCGTTGTATCTATTTGCACTAATTACATCAACATCTGCTTGAAGAGCAGCTACTGATTCATTAATCATTTTTTCATATAATTCATTCATCATAACACCACATTATATAAAAAATTCGACCGCTAATGTTTATTTTATTTAAAAGGTTAAATTAAATTAGTTTATTTTAAGAATTTAAATTAAATTAATTAATTCAAAAGGTTAAATTAAATTAATTCATTCAATATGTTAAATTAAAATAAACTGCTCTAAGATTAAGATTATATTGAAAAATAGATTAAAAATATTTAAAT
>NZ_JAZNIB010000256.1:0-1870 GCF_045577275.1 Methanobrevibacter sp. | reverse complement strand
AAAAAATAAAAAAAATAAAAATTAAAATAGTTTAAAAAAAGAGATAAACCTCTCTTTTTTACTTTTTTTATTAAAAATTTAAATTTTAATTGATTTTAACAATTAAATCATCAATTATTTTAAATAATTAAATTCTATTTTTAAACTCTATTAACTGAACTTTCATTAACAGGGAAAGTGAAATAAGTATCAGGATATGGTTCATCCTCTAAAGTGAAATGCCACCATTCGGTATCTAATGGTTCAAATCCATGATCCATCATTGCTTGACGAAGTATCATACGATTATTATACTGTTCATCTGTAATGTTCTTATAATCAGGATGGCTTTCCTCACCAAAATAATCAAATGTTCCGCCCATATCCACTTCCTTTTCAGTTTTCATATCAAATAATGTCAAATCAACTGTACTTCCTCTGCTATGGCCTGAATAATTAGCTATATATCCTTGGTCAAATAGGACAGATTTATCAAGGTCAGGATAGAAATAATCTTTCATACGTGTATCCCCAATATCTTCAGCCCATCTTTCAAAATGATTGACAGCTTTTTGAGGACGGTAAGCATCATATATCTTTAATCTATATCCCTTTTTCTCCAAATCATCACTTACTTCCTTAAGTGCAGTTGCAGCCTCTTTTGTTAAAAGAGCTGTTGGTTGCTCATAACCATCTATCCTATCCCCTACAAAGTTATAGGTGGAATAATATCTAATCTCTAAAATACGTTTGGGTCTACATCAGCCAATACAACAAAATCAGAAGAATCATTTGAATAATTTAGTTTCTCCGGAGTATCTGCACTAAAAGATGCTCCAATAATGCTAAAACAAAATATAAATATTAAACAAGCTAAAAAAAGTTTATTTTTCATTCTTTTTCTCCTAAAGTTTTTAATCTTCATTATAATTTTTATTTATCCCCATATATAAAATTAAAAAAGTTAAAAAATGCTTTAAAAAAAAATAATACTATAAAAAAATTAAAAAAAAAGTTAAAAAAGGAGAAATGCTCCTTTTCTTAAAAATTATTGTTTTGAAGCTATAACCATCTTACCTAATTTATGCAATGGTAATTCTATTTTTAATCCCAATACTTTAATAAGAGATTCCGCCCCAATTCTTCCATTAGGCGCATATTGATAAGTGGATTCAGGAATTATAATTAATCCACCTAATTTTACACGATTAATTATTCTCAAGAAAAGATAAGAAATGTCTGCATCATTCAAATCAACAATGCTCTTGTTTAAATTGACAACCACACAATTGAAATCTCCTTTAACATCATCAATGTCATCTGGAGAGACTTGCAAGAAACCGGAACCTTCAATCTTTTGATCAGTTACAAAAAGACGGGACCCATAACCCTTAACTCTTTCCAAAACATTTTTGACATCTTCAATAGATTCATTTTCATCAATGAAAGTTTTCTTATTGGATTCATCACTTAAAACCAATGCAAATGCATGCTTTTCAATGCTACGTAAGAAATTGAGATCCTGTTGAAGCACATAACCGTCTTCGTGAGCCAAATACACTACTCCTCCAGTGGTTTCAAAGTCTTGAGTCTTGACAAAGAGATTCCTGCCATCAACAACTCCTTGAACAGTTTTATAATGGCTTTTTAATTTATTACTGATATGAGTCATAGGAGAAGACTTAGGAACAATATCCTTAGGAACAATGAATAGTTTTAAGGAACCATGTGCATACAACTTATATCCCCTGTTACGCTCATAATAAAAGTTTTCAGGATTCAAATAAGAGTCAAGAATACTGTCGGTTTCATGCTGACCGGAAATTTTATCCAAATACTCCGCATCCATATTACCACCTGAAGGACGGCAATTGACCTCAATCAAAACAGG
>NZ_JAZNIB010000255.1:0-2890 GCF_045577275.1 Methanobrevibacter sp. | reverse complement strand
GTTTTTCTTAAAAAAAATTATTTAAATGTTTTTCTTACTAAAATTAAGAAAAGCTTTATATATTACAATGTATAAATAATTTTATAATCTACGAAATAATTAGATTATATAGAATTAACTATTTATGAAATATTTAATTCTATTTGTAATATGTAAAATTATTTAAAATAAATAAAATTAGTTGTAAATAAAATTTAGTTGTAAACAAATTTAGTCGAAATCAAATGTTTTAATTTGATTCAATCATTTTTAAAATAATTATATTTTAAAGGAGGAGTATAATATGGAAGATTCTCCAAATGAAGTTCAAAATATTAGCAACCCTGCTAAAATAGAAGAAGTAGAGGAACCTAAATCCGTTGATGAACTTCAAAAAGAAATAGATTTGCTTAAGGCAGAGAATACAAAAACTAAACGTAACCTTATGTGGAAAGTTAGAAAGCTTGAAAAAGATAAGATTCTAACTGAAAATGAAAAAATACGTTTAGAAAGAGAGTTAAAATCATTAAGAGGTGAAGTTGAAAGATTCAGATCACCTCCACTTATATTGGCTACCATTACTGAAGTAATCGATGATTCAAGATTGACTGTAAAAAGCAGTACTGGACCAAGTTTCCTCATCAACTATTCAAAGTTCTTGGATGAAAAACTATTAAAGCCAGGTTCAAGAGTAGCTTTAAATCAACAAACCTTTGGTGTAGTGGAAGTATTGCCTTCCGAGAAGGATGCAAATGTTTCCGGTATGGAAATTGACACTAAACCTGATGTAACCTATGATGTGATTGGTGGTTTGGATGATCAAATAATTGAAGTAAAGGAAACTGTAGAATTACCTTTAAAACATCCAGAATTATTCGAAAAGGTTGGTATCGACCCACCTAAAGGTATCTTATTGTATGGACCACCTGGAACTGGTAAGACCTTGCTTGCAAAGGCTGTAGCTAATGAAACCAATGCAACATTCATTAAGGTTGTTGCTTCTGAGTTTGTTAAAAAATACATTGGTGAAGGTGCAAGAATGGTTAGGGAAGTATTTGAGCTTGCTAAAGAAAAGGCACCAAGTATCATATTCATAGATGAGCTTGATGCAGTTGCAGCACAAAGACTTAAAAGTTCTACCAGTGGAGACAGAGAGGTTCAAAGAACTCTTATGCAATTGCTTGCAGAATTGGATGGTTTTGAATCTCGTGGAGATATTGGTATCATTGGTGCTACCAACAGACCTGATATCTTAGACCCTGCTTTACTCAGACCTGGAAGATTCGACAGATTCATTGAAGTTCCAGCTCCAAATGAAGAAGGCAGACTTGAAATTCTTAAAATCCACACCAAGAAAATGAATTTGGCTTCTGATATTAATCTTAATGATATCGTTGCTCTTACAGAAGGATTTGCTGGTGCAGACTTAAAGGCTATCTGTACAGAAGCAGGTATGTTTGCTATCCGTGAAGAAAGAGATCATATCATTATGGCAGACTTTGAGGATGCTATCAACAAGATTTTAGGTAAAAATAAGGAAGGCCAATTAGATGACAATGGTGGAGTAATGTTCGGATAATTTCGAACTTACTTTTTATTTTTTATTTTTTCATATTCATTTTTTATTTTATTTTATTTTTATTTTCATAATCATTAAATGGCCTGTGATGAACCCTATGAGCTCTGATACGTGATGAATGATGGGCGATCTGAGGCCATTTCATTTTTCTATTTTTTATTAATTTTCTTTTTTCTTGATGTTTCATGTTTTTTTTAATTGTTTATAATTTTTCAAAAAATTTTTAAATTGTTCATATTATATAGAAAAATTAAATCAATTAAGTGTCTATTTTTATATTATTGAACAATTAAAAAGTTTAAATATATTTTAGGATATAAATATCAATAAGAATGGATGGAGGTATGAATTTGTCAAATCTATATGATGGAGAAAATTTAATTGAATTTCAAGAAGATATTCGATTTTTAATCAACTCTGAGATTCGTTTAAAAATTTTAGGCTGTTTATTTAATTCTGGCGCTTCAATTAAGCAGATTGAAGAAAAAACCGGTTACAGTTACAGTTCAATTCTTGATAATATCAATAAGCTAGAGCAAAAAAAGTTTATTTACAATATAGAAGAAAAGTTTTATTTGTATAATAAAACAAGGTTGAAATTAACTGATATTCTCTATTTTAACAAATCTGCTAAGTTTTTAAGAGAAAAATCAGACTTCCTCAATCAATCTCTTATAGATATTCATATTGATGCAATAAAGGATTTGTCATCCCTTGAGGGTTCTGAAATAATTGAATCCAACAATGTTGATTTATTCAAAGCTACTGATACTTTTCAGCGTTCCTTAATGGGCTTTAAATTTTTAAAAGGCATTTTTCCTTATTTCCATCCAAAACATGATGATATCATTAGCTATTGGGTCGATAATGACTGTACTGTTGAATTGATACTTCCGGATGAAGTTTCTGAAGCTGTAAAAAACTTCATTATAGATTATGTGCCAAAAAGTCCCGGAATTAAAAATAGATTTGTCAAATTGAAACCTAACGATCATAATATTGAATTTGCCTTCACAGTTTCTGATAAATGTTTTGTTGCAGCTTTTTATACTAAAAATCATCAGTTCAATCAAAATAGTGTATTGGTTTCCACCAATGAAGAAGCCATAAAATTCGGTTTGAAACTTTTTGAGGAATATGAAGGATTATGTGGAGATTATGTTTCACTTGAAGACCTTATATATCCTAACGGAAGGGGGGATAATTATTAATTCTGACTATTTTGATGGAATAAATGATTTGGATGATTTTAACTTATTGAAGTTTGTTGTCACTTCTGAATTAAGATTGAAGTTACTCTTTAGCTTATATGATTCCAGTAAAACAATTAAG
>NZ_JAZNIB010000254.1:0-4559 GCF_045577275.1 Methanobrevibacter sp. | reverse complement strand
AATTGCCATAAAATGGATAATCAAGTTTTGCCAATGTTGAAAGACCTGCTTGAACTGAAATAGGGTTTCCGCTAAAGGTTCCAGCTTGATAAACCTTACCGTTAGGTGCAATCATTTCCATGATTTCCTTTTTACCTGCATAAGCACCAATTGGGAATCCTCCACCTAATATTTTAGCAAAGGTTACTAAATCAGGCTTGACTCCATAATACTCTTGAGCTCCTCCACGAGAGACTCTAAAACCAGTGATAACTTCATCAAAGATCAAAACAATGTCATTTTCCTCGGTAATTTCCCTTAGGAATTTAAGGAATTTGACTGTAGGCTCTACACAACCGATATTTCCCATAACAGGCTCTACGATAATGCAGGCAATGTTTTCTCCTTCCTCATCAATCAATTTGGTCAATGCATCAACATCATTGAATGGAACAGAAAGAGTGTTTTGGGTTGTTTCCATTGGAATTCCAGCTGAATCAGGAAGACATGCTGCACCGGAACCTGATTTTACAAGCACATAGTCATGAGCTCCATGATAAGATCCTTCAAACTTGACTATCTTATCCCTGCCTGTAAATCCTCTTGCAAGTCTTATTGCAGCCATTGTAGCTTCAGTTCCAGAGTTTACGAAACGAACCATCTCAGCACATGGAACCCTATCGATAATTTCCTGAGCCAATTTAACCTCGTTTTCAGTAGGTGCACCATAAGCGGTTCCCTTTTGCATCTGTGCATAAACGTCATTCATGACATCATCGTCACTATGACCAAGCAATATAGGACCATAAGCCAAACAGTGGTCAACATAATCGTTTCCATCAATGTCTTTGATGTGAGAACCTTTCGCTTCCTTTACAAAGAATGGATATGGTTCAAAAGCACGTACTGGAGAGTTAACTCCTCCAGGAGTGATGGTTTTACTTATTTTAAATAATTCTTCGCTATTCATGATAATAATTCCTATAAGTTTAATTTAAATGAATAATTTTAATCATAAATCAAATATTGATATAATATAGTTTATTTATCTTAATTAATAGTTATTTCTATTTTATAAAAAGTTTAATATGATAAACTATAAAAATCAATTTAAGAAATAAACAAACAACTAATTTTAAGGATGATAAAATGGATTTATTGGATGTAATGCTAAAAAGAAGAAGTGTGAGAAAATATACTAATGAAGAGATTCCGAATGAAAAGATGAACAAGATCCTGCAAGCAGGACTCCTTGCCCCAACAAGCAGAAACCTGAAGCCATGCAATTTTTTAGTTATTGAAAACAAGGACACATTAAAGAAAATAAGCGAATCAAAAGCATTTGGAGCTTCATTTGTAAAGGATGCAAATAGGGCAATAGCTGTAATTGCAAACAGCGAGATTTCAGATACATGGATTGAAGATTCATCAATAGCTTTAGCATTCATGCATTTGATGGCTGCAGAACAGGATGTTGGAAGCTGCTGGATTCAACTACATTTAAGAAAATCCAAATTGGGAGAATCATCAGAAGACCTTGTACGTGACATTTTAGGAATTGATGATTACTTTAGAATAGTTGGAATATTGGCTTTGGGAATTGAAGATGGGCATATGGAAGCTTACAGCCTTGATGATATCGATAAGGAAAAAGTCCATTATCTTCGTTAAATTGTAAAAAAAAAGAGCAATAGTTATATTTTTTTATTTTTTAAAAAAATGATTTATGAATCTAATCCTAATGGATTAAGATTCAAATCATTCCCAATATCTACATTGCAGGATAAAATCCTGCAATCCCTAAGATAGATATTGTAAATCCATAAAAAAGGTTTGGGTCAAAAAGTTTAATGAATAAACTTTTTAAACTCTACTAATGAATATAAATGAAATAATATTTAAACTTTTTTAAATGTTTATAAATTGCAGGATGTGAACTTTACAAGCCAAAGGAAACTCAAGAACAACTTAGGGAGTTGTTTAAAAACAAAATCTTGTAATAAAGTTTTTTCCTACAATTTAAAGGGCATTATGACCTCATAACAATTTGTATACAATCATTATGATTATAAAGGCCATGCACCACAAATAAATGAGATACACAACCAGTGCCAACCAAATCTTTGATCGGGCAGACATAATGACCCTCCTTTTTTAGGATTTGCCAAGAAGAATTTTCTTCAATAATATCCTGAATCCAATTCATGGCAATACAGCAAAAATGCATAATATCACCTCCTGGACTTAAAGAGTTTACATTTAGGTATAAAAATATATAATTCCTTTTATTTATAGTTTATTTTTAATATAAATCTTTAAAAATTATTATTTAACCTTAATATTGATTTAAAATCATTATAATATTATAACAATCTTGTTATAATATAGATTTAAATTTGTTAAAAAAAAGTAAAAATAGATAAAAAAAAATTAAAAAAAATGATTTAAGAGCGATTGCCCTTAAGAATCTAAAAAAAGTTATTGTTCAATGATCTGCTCATCAATAGCCATACCAAAATGTCTTGCGCTATCGTCAATAAATCCTTTGACCTTCATTCCAGGTTCTAAAACTGAAACGGAAATAGGTTCTCCATTTTCATCGACTAATCTTATTGTTTCTGCATTTTGAACCAATGATTTGATTTTCATATCTTCAAATTCCGCTTCAATCAAAAGAAGTGGTCTCTTTTCTATTTTGGATCTGCCTACAATGGACTTTTTGGTTTTTCCATCCGCATCAACGATCAATACCTCATCACCGGTTTCAAGCTCTGACAAGTATCTTGTCTTGTTTCCAGGCACCATAACATAAGCTTGAACAGGACCTGCATTCACTCTAAAAGGTCTTGAAGCCACATATTCGCTTTCAAGGCTTTCACTGTGAATAAAAAACATTGCCTTTGAATAGGAACCTATGAGCATTCCTTCTCCAGGCTTCATCATGGTTGTTGTATCTATACAGACTCTGTCTCCTGAACCTACAGGTTCCACATTGGTAATTGTCAAATCCATCAATTTGTAGCTTTCTGTTGAAAGCTCATCAATAAGATTTGCAATATCCTTGATTTGTGCAAATTCCTGTGGTTCGAATATTACACCATCTGTACCTACTTCCAATGTTTCCATAGCCACTTTTGCATCATCGGCGGTTTTTACCGCAGCTATGATGTTCACATTTTCCTTTTGCAAGTCTGCAATGATGTTTTCAAGGGGAATGATTGTCCAATCGGTTGCTACAAGGATTATATAATCAACAACTCTGCCTAAGGTCACAGCCAATTGCTCATGCAATTTATCGGTAATGACTATATAGGCACAGACAGTTTTTCCAGAGTTTTTAGCTTCATTTGCTTTAGCAAGGTCTGCTGATTCATTTAAGTTGTCATTCAGTTCAAGAGTTCCATCTCCTTCACCATCCATTCCAACTAAATATATGTCAGCATCCTCTTCATCGGAAATGATTTTGAAATTTCCTACCTTTCGGATGTTTTCACTGTCTTCTATATCAAGAACGTAATCGATTCCTGATTCGAGTGCTGTTGTGATCAATTCTTTCTTATCGTCCCAACTTGCTTTAGGGGACATAATCCAAGCGAATTTATTTGACAATTTTAATCTCCTTTAAATTTATTATTAATCGTTAAGCATAGATAAAAACTATTTGCAATAAGCTTAATTTATTATAATTATTTAACCTTTGAGGATTTTTAAAGCATCTTCTACGTCCATATCATTATGAACTACTTCTGCAATAGCTTTAGTTATTTTTCCAGGGTTTTCAGCTTGGAAAAGGTTTCTTCCAAATGCTACACCTGCTCCTCCTACTTCAAGGGAATCTCTAACCATTTCTAAAAGTTCCCTATCGGTTTCCACTTTAGGTCCTCCTGCAATGACTACAGGAACCAATGCACCATCAACTACTTCCTTAAAGGTATCAGGGTCACCGGTATAATTGGTTTTTACGATATCAACACCAAGTTCGGAACCTACACGTGCTGCATGCTTTACCATTTCCACATCATGTTCATCTTCCACTTTTTGTCCTCTTGGGTACATCATCGCTAAAAGTGGAATTCCCCAGTAACTGCAGGTTTCAGATATTTCACCAAGCTCCATAAGCATTTCAGGTTCTGTTTCAGAACCGATGTTTACATGCACGGACACTGCATCTGCACCTAATTGGATTGCTTTTTCAACACTGGTTACAGTTACCTTATTGTTTGGATCTGGGCTTAAGGAAGTACTTGCAGACAAGTGTACAATAAGACCGATATCCTTACCGTATCCTCTGTGTCCGAGTCCTACAATACCTTTGTGCATCAATATTGCATTTGCTCCACCTTGGGAAATGCTTTCAACAGTCTCATCCATATTAATTATTCCTTTGATAGGACCACTTGATACACCATGGTCCATAGGAGCAATTACGGTTCTTCCGGTTTTTCTATTGAAAATCCTTTCTAAACGAATTTTTTTACCTATTTCAGTCATAAGATTAGTCTCCATTAATATTAAATATTATATATAAATCTAAAATTTAAATCTAAAATTTTTATATATTTATAGGTAAATTTTTAATA
>NZ_JAZNIB010000253.1:0-6537 GCF_045577275.1 Methanobrevibacter sp. | reverse complement strand
AAATTAAACCTTTTAAAAACTCTTAATTCTTTAAATAAAGAGTTAAATATCTTTATTTAATTAAAATAAAAAAGTATAAGCTTTAAAAAGAGAAAATAAAGAAATTTTTCTTTAAAAGC
Organism: Methanobrevibacter sp.; assembly: GCF_045577275.1. Classification (GTDB taxonomy): domain Archaea; phylum Methanobacteriota; class Methanobacteria; order Methanobacteriales; family Methanobacteriaceae; genus Methanobrevibacter. The sequence goes on along the minus strand of NZ_JAZNIB010000253.1, from coordinate 6,418 downwards.
CAAATAAAATATGAATTATTCTTTAAAACAAAAATACAAGTTAAATTATTTGTTATTTTAAAAAATAATTGATTTAGAAAGAGTTTTTTACCTAAATTTTCTAAGAATTTTCTAAATAAAAAAATAATGAAAATTACATGATAAAAATGAAGAAAATAATAAAGAAATCCTTAAAAAAATAAATAAGGAACAATGAATTTTATAATTGAAAAATAAGTAAAAAATAAAAGAGAAAAATAGTCAAAAATATTGGTCAAAAAATCAACAATCTGAAGTAAAAATTAAAAAAGGAATTAAAAAATTAAACAAAATCTAAAAAATCATTAAATCTTATGACCAATCAAATAAGTTCCAGTGGTTTCATCAATATGGACTTTAATGAATTCTCCCAATTCAACATCCTGAACCACTACAGGAATATATGAATCTGTTTTTGCAATGAATCCACCTTTAGATCCTTTGCCAACCACCAATGCATTCAATTCCTTATCCTTCAATATCTTATTTTCCTCTTCAATGATTCCAAACTTGATGTCAGACAAATATTTGGACCTTCTTTTCATATCCTCAAAAGGAATGTTCTTAAGATTGGAAGATGTAGCACCTTCCCTATGCTGATATTTGGATAAGTGAATCAAATTGAATTTGATTTCCTCAATCAAATCTGCAGTCATCATGAAGTCCTCTTCAGTCTCTGTAGGATATCCTATGATTATATCGGTAGCTAATGTAATGTCCGGAATTTCCTCTTTGAACCTATAGACGATTTTCTTATAGTCCTCAACGGTATGATTTCTTTTCATATGCTTTAAGACTGCATCACTACCTGATTGAATAGGCAAATGAAGGAAATTGTATACCTTTTCCATCTTGAATGCATCAATCAAATCTTCAAGGTCACCGCCTATGTTCTTAGGGTGCATCATTCCAACACGCACCTTGAAATCTCCATCCAAACTGGCAACTTCCCTAATCAAATCGGCAAGCTTTTCACCGGTATCCTTACCGAATGCAGATGTATCCTGAGCAGTAAGTTCAATCTCTACACAGCCGTCTTCAATAGCTTGTTTGGCTTCGGCAACAATATCCTTAATAGGATAACTGTTTAAATGACCTCTTGCAAAACGTGTGCAGCAATAGGTGCAGGCTCCTAAACAGCCTTCACATATTTGGATAACATGAACACAAGGGTCTTGGCGTATCTTAGGAACACAAACCTTAGGCTCATCTGAAAAACCGAACTCTCTTGTAACCTCACCTGCAATTGCAGACTTAACTACATCTGCAGTTTTATTCAATTGATGAGGTCCAATCCAAGAACAATTCGGTCCAATGTCCTCAAGCTTTTTAGGATCCACTTCAACCATACATCCTGCAACAATGATTTTCTTGTCTGGAAATTCGCTTTGAAGCTTTTTGATTCTGTTGATTACCTTACTTTCAGTAGGCAATTTTACATAACAGGTGTTGACAATGATGGCATCCGCCTCTTCCTGACTGTCAACTATTTCAATAGCATTCGCATTTAGGATACCTGCCATAATCTCAGAATCTGCCTGATTGAATGTGCATCCATAAGTTTCTATAAATACTTTCATATTATCCTCAATTAGCATCTAATTTTAAAATATTTTCTAATCCATCCAAATAGGATTTAAATTGATTAATCATTTACGGTTTCTTATTTAAAGGTTTAGCCTGAACGATATATTTGGTCAAATCATAGTCATAATGATTGAACTTGACAGGTTTAGCATAAACCCTTTTGATAACCTTTGCCTTTGCATAACCTTTAGTTGTTTTTCTCTCTTCTGTTTTGATTACATGAACTCTTGCAACGTATTTGTCGATTTTAAGAATGTCATCAACTGCTATCTTAAAGTCACGTTCTGTTTCACATTTGAATGAAGCGACCTTTCCGTGCAAGTCGATTGAAACACCGAAACGTGCAGGAATCTCTTCTGATGATGCCCAAATAGTCCTTACATCACGAGCAATAGCTTTCTTAACTCTCTTTTCATCATCAAGTTCCAAAGAAGTAATTTTAACCTTTCCAAGTTCTGATATTAAGAAATCCCCAACAGCCAACTCTTCATCAGGGAATAAGTCAATGATTGTTTTATGAGTATCTTCATGTTCACTAATGATCAACCTATATGGTTTAGGATTGTCTTGGGTGACTCTTTCCTTATAAACAGAACCGCATTCATCACATTTCAATAGGAATTCTCTGATTTCCTTTGATTTGGCATTGATGACCTTATTCTTTAAGATGACTGCTTCATCAGAACCACAAACTGGACAAACCATATTTTTCACCTCACATTTTTTATAGAATAACATAACTAATACTAATTCAAATTGAAAACTTAAGTAAAAATAATAAATTAAAACATAAGAACATTAATTTTTCTCATGAAAAACTAAAAAAATAATTAAAAATAGCTATGTTATTAATTTAAATTAATAAATTTAATTGATTATTATAATATTATAGATTAAGTTAATTATAAACTTATGTATTGATTTTAAAAAACTCATCCAAAAATCAAAATATATTCTTAAGATAGACTTCAACATCTGAGTAAAAATAAAAGAAAAAACATATTTCAAAATGATGGCATTTAAAATAAAAGTTTGATTAATTTAACGAATAGTTTACCATAAAAACATTACGTTAAATAATCAACCTATCAATTTAATTAAACTTATTCTTTTTCTGCTAAATAATGTTTAACTAGACCACCATCAGACAATATATTTATCATGAATTCCTTAAAAGCCTGGAATTCAACTTCAATATTTTTGGTTTCATTGACGATGATTCCCTTTTCCAAATCAACTGAAAGAACATCACCATCATCTGCTTCAATGTCTGCAACAACTACAGGCAAACCAATATTGATGGCATTCCTATAGAAGATACGTGCAAATGATTTTGCAACAATGGCTTCAACACCTGCAGCCTTGATTGCTACTGGAGCCTGTTCCCTTGAAGATCCGCAACCGAAGTTTTCACCTGCAAGTATGATGTCACCTTGCTTAACGTTTTTAGTGAAATCCGCTCTTTCACCTTCAAGAACATGAAGTGCCAAATCCTTTGGATTGAATGTTCTCAAATATCTTCCTGGAATGATAACGTCAGTATCAATGTTATCTCCAAAATTCCAAACCTTTCCTCTAATTTCAGTCATAGTATTCACTACATATATAAATATTTAAAAAAAATAAAAATTATGGAATTCAATTCCATAACAAACAATTAAGTATTCTAACTAATTCCAATTCTTTCATTGAACTTATTTTTCAATTACATAACCATGGTTTTGAGCTTTGGTTACTTTTACACGGTCTTTACCTACTAATTCCTCTGCTGCTTTTACAATATCCTTATTGTTGTCATCAAATACAGTGTATAAAGTAGGGCCGAAGGAACTGATACCAGTACCATAAGCTCCTGCATCATCAAGGGCTTGCATAGTAGGCAAGTAATGTGGGTCTAAGCTGTGTTCAAGTTTATTGAACCCGACTTTTTGAAGTTCTTTAATTGCCCAACCAAAGTTAACAATGTCTTTTTCAAGCAAGAATGGAAGCAAATTCATCAAAATCAAATGAGAAACTTGTTCCACCTCAGTTTTTGGAAGAGGACAGTAAGTTTGGAATACATTAACTTCCTGTTGATCATGCATAGTCTCTTCCACTTCAGGCATTGCAAGCAAAATATCCCATTCTTCAGGGAACTCATATCTTGCGATTAATGTAGCAGGTTTTGCTTTAGATGCAGATGAAGGTAAAAATCCAGGCTTTTCTTCTAAACTGTGGCCTCCATCAACAATGAATCCACCTAAATCATGAGCAAAAGTACCTATACCAGAGGTTCCGCCTCTGCCAACCATAGCACTTAAGTCTCTGCTTGAGTATTCAAGTCCTGCAGTTGCAGTCATTAAATGAGCAGTACAAACTGAGATTTGAGTTCCAGAACCTAAGCCAGAGTGTGCTGGGTAAGCTTCTAAAACTTTAAAATGGAATCCGGATTCAATATCACAGAGTTCTGCAATTTTTTCAGCAGCTTTTGGAATCTTATCTTGACATTCTTCTATGGAATCTTGTCTAATTCCATCAGCAAATTCTAATGTATATCCTTTTTCATTTGTTTCTTCACTTTCTAATACAAATTGTGGATCGCTAAGTGCGAGACCTATACCACCATCAATTCTCTTATAAGACCCATTCATGTCGATAAGAGACATGTGTAATCTTGAAGGTGCTCTAATAATCATTTTTTCACGACCATTTTTAATTTATTCAATAACTGAATCGGATAATAAAACTTAGTCTTCCTCACACGATTCAATTATCAAATGGATAATTATGAATATTTAAAAATATTTTTTAAAAAATATTTAACAAACTTAAATGTTCACTATACTTAAATATTCATTTTTAATATATAAACTTTATTATATATATTAAAGGGAAATTGTATAAAAGTAGATAAAATTGTAAAAAAATAGTGAAAAGTAGAAAAATAATATAAAAAATAAAAAAATCTAGAAAAAATAGTCAAAATAAAGAAAAAGTATAAAGAAAAAATAAAAAAAGAAATTAAAAGAGAAAAAATTAATTAAATAATTTATTCATCCTCTTCTTCTTTTCCGGTCTTGTCATTAAATTCAGTCATTTTCTGATTTAATGGAACGGAAAATTCATCTTCAATTCCTTGTCTGTAGATAGAGTTCATTGTACAGAATGGAATAACTCTTCCATCAGGAACTGCATAATGGATAACGCAGTCTTTTACCCTATCGGTATCGAAGTTAAATGGATCCATGAAATGCATACAGGATACAAGTAATGAATTTACGTGGAATTCACCTAATGCATCATAGGATTGACTTTTGAAGATATCTAATAAGATCTTTTTCATATCTAATCCAGATGGAGCTTCATCCTCATTAATGATTTTAGGAAGGTTTTTAGCAGCACTTGCTAAAACTCTGGATTTGATACCGAAACCGCCATCTTCCAATTTGTCTGTGTATTTGTTCAAGAATGACAAGAACTTGTCAATGTCAATGAAACGGGTAATAGGTATGATTTTACCATTATCCATAAATATATAAGTAGCTGAACCACAGTGTTGGTGACAGTTTAATGTAACTGGAGGTTCTTCGTTTCTTAAAGCACCGATGAAACTGGATACAGGTTGAACGGATGTTGCTGAATAGAAATCATCTTTTGCAATTTGACCGTCAGTCTGTTCATCAACCAATTCTAAAAAGTCAGGGATTGTGATTCTTTGCTCTTCCACTTGGTCAGATGGAGTTCTTCCAGAGAATGATACTGGCTGGAAGTTTACACCGTGTACAATGTCGATGTTTTCAATAGCAAATCTGATGATGTCACCAATTTGCTGGTCATTGACACCTTTAACAACGGTAGGTACGATTACAACACCAAGTCCTGCTTCCCTACATTTTTCAATAGCTTCCAATTTTACATTTAAGAGATTTTTACTTCTTGCTATAAGATAAGGTTCTTCAGTAACACCGTCAAATTGCAAGTAAACGGTGTTTAATCCTGCATCTTTCAATTCCTGAGCATAACCTTCTTTCTTAGCAATCCTAATACCATTGGTAGCTATTTGGGTATGTGAAAATCCTTCTTCCCTTGCCATTCTGATTAAGTCAGGCAAATCTTTTCTTACGGTAGGTTCACCACCAGCATATTGAATAGCTGGAGCAGGAACAGGTTTTTCATTTCTTAAGTTCTTAAGCATTTGACGAATTTCGTCTTGAGTAGGTTCAAATAATTTTTTGGAAGTTGCTGCATTTGCAAAACAGATTGGGCATTTTAAGTTGCATCTGTTTGTAACATCAATCAAACCTAATACAGTGTATGATTCATGTTCGGAACAGATACCACAGTTTTGCGGACATTTTGCAACCTTATTCACCATAGGATTTTCCAAATCTTGAGTAATGGAGTCTACTTGATCAACTCTGTCGTATAACTCTGCATCACTCCAATAAGTATTTTTGAATTCCCCATGTTCTGGACATTCCTTTTTAATCCAGACTTTACCGTCCTCTTCATAAACCTCAGCATCTAAAGGTTTGAGGCAAATAGGACATAAACTAGTTGTATTTTTAATATGCACACTCTCACCACAATACTTTATTATAATTCTATGATTTTTGAAATTTATTTTTTAATAAGATTTAATATAAATTAAATTGATTCGATGAAGAAATTATATTTAGAAAGTAATTGATAATAAAATGAAATTGAAAATAAAATCTAATTTCAACATCAAATGCGAATAAAAATTAACAATTAAAACAAATAAGTAAATTTAGTTTATAAAAACCTTATCTTAACATAATAATTTTAATATATTCTTTATGGTATATAAACT
>NZ_JAZNIB010000252.1:0-46871 GCF_045577275.1 Methanobrevibacter sp. | reverse complement strand
TAATAAAGAAGCTGCAAAAGATTTCCGTGAAAAAATCTCTAAAGAATTCCCAAACCTAACCATAAAAAGACATCATGAATTAAACATAGGGATTGATGTAGAGACAGGCGAACCTACAAAAATAACTCCAGATGGAACTTACATTTGGGTTTTCAAAAACAGGTTACATAACAAATCTGTAGAATTAACCTCAAAAAGTTTAATTCTCCATTATAAAAAAGGGGCTTACACACACTTCAGATATTTCCTAGATGATATCATCCTATTAACCGATGCAATAAAAGGTTATGATCCAAAGGATATCTCATTTTTGGGTTTAAGATACATCAACCAAATCGATGGAAAATCTATTCCTGAACTTAAAGAACGCATTGAACCAAAATATTTCTCCAGTTATATTATGGACCTTGATGAGGATGAAGAGTTCATACAGATTTTAAACAGATTGTCCATTAAGAAAGGAGATTATATTTTAAATTTCCAATATGGTTTATTTAATGCTGCATATCCTAATCCTAATTTTGATAAGGATTTTATCCTGGACTTGGATTGCACCACTAAAAAGGTTAAGGAAATTGATGAAGTTATTGATGAATTAAAACAAATGAACAGTTTTATATGGTTCAAATATAATGCAGCCATTACAGATGTTTTAAGAGAAGAAATGAATAAGGAGGATTCACATGAATGATATAGCTACAACTACCACTATAAGAGACACTGTATCCATTAATGATAATATGGGGACAGAGGAATCATTTGATGTTAGTTTTAGTCAGGACAGTTCAAGTATAAATGGAAGTTACTCTGTTACCAATGTTGAGAATTATCCTTCTATTGTATATTTCATTCAAAATACTTTAAGTAATTTTGATTTGGTCAATGAGGATGATATAATTGATTTTATTATTAAAAATATTGGTCTTATCGAATTAATCGAAAAAGTTGCTCCCGTATTAAAAAATCATTTCCCAAGATATGGTTTTGGTCTAGAGTTTGATAAAGATCCGGAAATCCCAAGCTTCAATAAAATAATAGTGTATGTAAAAGGAGATGATGGCTCCTTTGATGAAGATTGGGAAGAGGTAAAAAAAGTCAATAGGGAGATTAGAAAGTTATCTCTTTATGATGATTCAGTGAAAAATTTATTATCTGTAGATTTGTGGTAATTATTATGGTTTTTGATTGGAAAGAATTTAATGATGTGGGGGTTCATTTGGAAGAGCATTCTTCAGAAGAGGCTTATCAGCGTTCTGCTGTAGGACGTTACTATTATTCCTGTTATCATCTTGTGAAGAATTATTACGAAAAGAAGTATCATTCTTTAGGGTACCAAAAACATCCTCATGAAACATTGATTGAGCGTTTAAATTTTTATGGGGATGAGGAAGAAGTTGATCTTGCTGAGGCATTAAGTAAGTTGAGGACTTATCGTAATAGGGCTGATTATTATCAAGGTTTTAGGAATAATATTATCCGAAATGCTAAAAAGGCTCGTGATGATATTAATTCTTTATTAGAAAGTTTAGAAAATTAGTTTAATATTTATTGGTGTGGTTATGTTATGTGAGAAGTAGTAAATTTATAATGCATTGGTTATAATAAAAATGAGTCATTTATGGTTAATGGCATAGTTTCAAGCGAAATACTAGTAGTACAATGGCAGTTGTCTACACAGTATTTCATCAACTATGCAGACATCAGAATAAAAAAAATAGCTAAAACGTCCAAGTGATAGTATTTTTAGTGTCTGTGTCGTAATATTATATATTGTTATGATTTTATTTAAACTTTACTTACAGGAATAGTTTAATATAAGATACTAAAATTTTATTGTCAAGTGGTAGAAATGGAATTTTGTAGAGATGGTGTTCTTTACAGTTTCGCAATATCACGAACAAAGCTATTTTTAAAAAAAATTTTTTAATAAATTTAAAATTTTTATTCTGATTTTTCAACAATTATTACAATTTTATCATTTTCACTATTGATTTTCCATTCAAGAGTGTCCCCTGCTTCTAATTGTAATATTTGTTTAACGTTTTGAGGTATAATTACTCTTAGGGAATCATTTATTGTGTTTGCTTTCCCTACTTTCGATTTTACTTTCATTAGCATATTCATACGCTCCTTTTTATTTTTTTATAATATTAAATATGTAATATCAATTATATATATTTATGTATATTAAGTTGCATAAATAATTGCATAAGTATATATATAAGAAAAACATATATAACTTTAAGTGAATTTTTGTGAATGGCAGTTCCAAAAATTTGCAAATTTATTGTCCAAGTGATAGTTTATGGAATTTTGTAGAGATGGTGTTCTTTACACTCACAAGGAACATGACGAAGCACAACGTGCAATCGCATGCGTCCACGAACTGCAAAGAACACGAAACGGAAAATCCACAACAAAAGTGGATAAAAATGTAACTGGTTTTAATACAAACAACAAAGCAGTCGTTGAAGGTGGTAAATGATGGAAACAATAATCCCCATCTACTCCACCAACCACACCCCCCTCAAAAAGGGTGAGATCATCTACACAACAAGCGCATGCTTCAAATTCGACAACAGAACCTCCCACTTCAACACAGAGGTAAAACTCGTAGGCGAAGCAAACTGCAAACACATGGAAACATACAAGGATCCAAGCCCAAGCGGAAACACAAACTACACCTATGACAAATGGGAAATCCTCGAGGTGATCTAAATGGTACGCAAAGAAAACAGTTACCTCATAATCCACAACAAGGGAACCTCCCACATAAGAGGACTAGAGGAAACAGCCAAGGAAGCAAGAGACAAATTCCACCCAGAAGGCCAAATCTACCTAACATGGAGTGAAAATACAGGCCACACCAGGGAGCTGATAGAATGAACACAGATTTCTTTGATGAGCTAGACCAAGACGCAAAAGAATGCCTTGAAGCAATTGAAGACCTTAAAAACTTTGAGGAGGACTACTAAAAATGTTCACAAAACCAAACAGTTCAAGAACACTTGAAAGAGCAGACCCAAGACAATCAATCCTACAGAATGACTTGGTGATTAGAATAAGCATCACAACACTAATCATCCTAGCCATTATATTATTCCTAATTGTTTGCTTCATACTCATACCTCCAACCTATGGATATTTCCACTGGTAAAAATGGGGAGGCGAATATTTATGGTTGCAAGCATTGAGGAACTAAAAAGGAAATATCCCGAATACCCTGAGGATATGAAAGTGTTCAACGATTTCATACAAATCAACAAAACACGGCTCTTGCTTTTAAGGGAAAAAGCCAGAACCAACAATGACGAAAGGCTATACGAGGCAGTCCAGCACCTATTCGAGGACTACTTCCAATACACACATGACAAGACATTATATGACCATTTCCCACTTGAATTGGGAAATGGGGATTATGATCCATACCTATTATCATGTGTAAAAGAGGAAGCCGAAAAAGTGAGAGACCATTACGCTCCAATGTGGAAAGACAGCAGAGGAATACCATTATACAATGGAAGACACCATAGCGCAGGTGTCATCCGTTGGGGCGATGCAGCCAGCGGCTGCAATAGGTTAGCAACAGACATAAAGAGGAGGATGTGAATGATGAATTTACCAATGACCAATGAAAACAATGTTCCTGATGTCAAGACAGCAATAGCCCAATGGGACGCTTACCAGGAACTATGCAAAGGATTACTGAATGACACAGATTACCAGGAAATCACTGTCAAGCAAAAAGATGAAAACGGAAAATATGTTAAAGTCCAAAAACAGTTCAAAAAGAAATCAGCATGGCAAAAATTGGGAAGAGCATTCAATGTTGACACAGAGATAGTGGCCCGTGAACTCGAAAGAACAAACACTGGTAGGGTTAAAGAGGCATATTACTGCATACGTGCCAGCCTTCCCAACGGAAGGCATGTGGAATCTGATGCCATATGTTCCAGGTCTGAAACTGGAAAAGATAAATCAACTGACCACACTATCATGTCCACTGCAAAGACTCGTGCAACTAACAGGGCCATTGCAGAACTCATAGGTGCAGGCGAGGTAAGTGCTGAGGAATTGGACCCAAGCTATAATAACCTGCATAATGATGTCATTGAAGCGGAAGTTGAAGAGATAGTCGAATCAGCTTATGATACCAGTTTCAGCACTGCAAAGGAACTGAAAGAAAAAGAAAAAGCTGAAGCAGAAGATGGTGAAGAGGACCCGGATAAGGTCTACAGGACCATCGGTGACGTCATTGCATACGCCACCCGCTTGAGCAAAAACAATGATCCTGGAAACATACTTAAAGTCATCAACAAGCTGCACGCTCCACTTGACTTGAAGCAAGGCGCTAGGGAGCAATTGCTACAGAACAGCATCATGATCAACAAGTATGACACTAAATTGACATGTGCCCAAATATTCTTTATCGTCAAGTCAAGATTAGACATTGAGGATTGTGAGAGAAAGCCTTCACTTGCTATGAAAGTGCTTGGAGGGTACAATAAAAAAGGATTATGTGATGAGGAAACCTGCAAGAAAGTCGCTACATACATTATGGGCTTGAAGCTCGATGAAAAAGGGGAGTTCCTATGAACACTCCCCATATTATCCATGTAGCAGAGGATGATACTGTTGCATTGTACCGTGTACGTTCTGACTCCAATCCTAACATTAGCTATGGTGTTGACATTGACAAACAGGAAGGCACTGTCTTTTGCGACTGCCCTGATTTCCGTTTTAGGAAGCAGACAGAAAAGTATGGAGGCGCAAACATCAATGACAAAAGGAATCATTGCAAGCATATAACGGAAATACTTAAGATCAGGAGGGATGATGTTCCTGTGTATCATATGTTGGCTGTTGCGGAGGTGCTGATGGATGGCTAAAAGAAAATGTACAGTAACATTGGATGCTGAGCTTGTGGATCTCCATAAGCTTAAATCTTCAGTGCCATTAAGCACTGATTTGAATAATTATCTGCAGGAATCATTATTGGTTGCTGATGAGCTTGATGAAGTTAATAAGCAGATTGAAAGACATGAAAAGAAACTTCAGGCATTAAGGCCTAAACAGGCTAGATTGGAGCAGATTAAAATCAATGAAATCAACAATAAGAACAATTATGCTCTTCTTTATGATACTTTAGAGAGGATGCAGAATGCCAATGATTGTATTGGCAAGAATCAGATTCGTTTGTTAGCGGAGCATCGTAATGTTGATTTTGACGGTTTGTTGGCTTATGCTGAAGAGGAAGGCTTTAAGATTGTTGAGGTTAGTAATGGGGAAACCAGGAAGCAGAAGCAGAAAACAGTAGGTATGTTGAATGGTGACACTAGTGGTTACTGAAAAATTTCGGTCTGGTAGGTGGAGTATGTATTAGTATGTATAGTATGTATTAGTATGTATTTTTGTTTATATTTTCAGTTTCAGATGAAATTTTTTTTATTTATTATATTATATTATAATATTTTTTTTTATTATATTATATATAATATAACAATTGTTATGTAAAGGAGGAAAAAACGTATGGGAATTTTTAACAAAATCGGAGACATAAAGAAAAGGAAAAACCAGTTCAAGCTTTTCAAAATGCTGATGCAGATGGGATTGAACAAGCCTAATGAGATGACAAGTGTCTGCGCTACTGTCATCACAAGCATTGCAGTAATGCATGAATTGCCGGAGGAAGACTTCAAGCAAATCACCAATGGAATGTTGGAGAAATATGCAGAAGTGAAAAATGATCCTGAAATCCAAGAAGAAATGAACAGCAAAATAGTGAGGGTCCCATATGATTAGTACAAAGTTTGGCAATGCATATCAAAGAAAAGACGGATACTGGCAAATCAGCAGTGGAGTTCACCAAGGTGAATTGTTGCATCGTTTAGTCTATGAAGATGCATTCGGCCCTATACCTGAAGGGTTCTGCGTACACCACCGAGACAACAATAAGGAAAACAATGCCCCAGACAATTTGATGATACTTTCTAAAAGTCATCATCATAAATTGCATATGAAAGGAACCAATCACCCAAGATGGGACAATGGCCGAATAGACCACGCAGGGGGAATCAATTTTCTTTCTGCAGAGAAAAACAAGGGCAAAACTATGTCTTCTGTTGCTGATGAATTAGGTTATACTCAATGTGTGCCTGTTCACCAATACTTGAAAAACAGGAATTTAAGGTGGAATCAGTTATGAGTTTTCAGATTGACTTAAGGTTCTTCTACCTTGAAGAAGGGGTACGTGATATGCTGATAAATGATCTGAAAAGCAAATGCAATTTTCTTATAGGGAGGAGATGATTTAAGATGATTGGCAAGAAGAATATTCCTAAAGCCAAATGCCTAATCAAAGCGTATCTCTTGACTCATCCTGGAAAACATTCCAGTAAAGAGATTAGCGATTGGATAACACGTAACGATTTTGGGATATATAGGGGAGTGACTCCTGGTGAAGTTGGAGCATTAATCAAGGAATCCACTATGGCCAGTGGCAACCGTAATTTCCTGGATATGGTCCAGTCTGCACGCAAGCACCCTAACAGTGGACATAAATTATACTGGATAGAGCAAAAAGGAGGCAAATAAGCATATGTTGGATTTTGATTATAACAGTTGGTACAAGGAGCATATTCATGAACTCGAAGTTGAGCATGCTCCAATGGCCACTTACATTTATTGCAAGGAGGGTGTTGATAGGGAAGAGGCCCTAAAGGATACACGGGTTCATGTGGATATGGTGAATAAGTTAATGGAGGTCATTTCTAAGGCCTTGTTGTATCGTGGCCTTAACCATGATTGGACCAAATTCGATTTCCCTAATTTGACCTTTGAGGAGCATATGAAAATTGAACGCCATCATTTGAACATTTCTACAGGGGTTCATGATGATGTTGATCTGTTGGATGTTTTGGAGTTCACCTGTGACTGTGTGAGTGCAGGACTCCAAAGGAGTGGGAAATTGAACTTGAATTATTTGAAGGTTCCTGAAGATGTTTTGCAGATGGCAGTTTATAATACTGCCTGCAAGCTAGTAATGTTATGCAATATGGAAAGAGGTGATGAATGATGGCTATCAAGGGGATTGGTGATGTAAAAATTAATTTTATCTTAAAATGGAAATGTTCCGAAGAGGAACTTTTAGAAAAATGCAGGTCATGTGAAACCTATTCTGAATTAAGGGATGTTTTGTATGATAATATGATTATTAGTGTAGGTGGTTTTTGATGTGTGATGATTGCAAGCATAGGACTGATGATTATTGTGAATTGTTTGATGATGTAATCTGCTTTGAGAATTACATTTTCAATGGGGGAGATGATGAATGATTTATGATACAATCGCTTTAGTGGTTTTATTAAGTGTCTTGTTTGTTTCTTTCATTGTTTTATTCTTTTATTACAGGTGATAATGATGAGTGGTACATTATATGTATGTGGCTTGTTTGAGCAGGAACTAGTCAATAAAGGGATAATGAAGGAAGGCCGTTGCAGAGATTGCATGAATTATGAAGGATTTAAAAGCAAGGGCGAATTGTTTATAATTTGTGTAAAAGACGGTAAAACAAGAAGATTAGAAAAAGAGAGAACTGATTGTCCTGATTGGGTGATTGATACAAGGTGATGGAATATGATTAATGATTTTTTATGGTATGTTCTTTGTGGTTTTATTTCAATATTAATTTATAGGTGGTTAAATGAGCGATAAACGATTTTTCCCTAAAAAGCATTATTATAAATGTCCTTTTTGGAATAAAAACATTAATTCACTATACAAAGTATTTCAAAATATAAAAAAATGAGGCTAATAAAAATGATTGAAAGATATCGAATCATGAAACCACGCAACAGCAACAACATATACCTATACGATGAAATAACCCAAGACATCGTCATTGAAATATGCACAGGAAACAAGCAAATGAACAGGATCATGATGCAAGCATGCTACCAACTATTGCATGGAGCAGAAACTTTAGAACTGAAAAAATTAACAGAGGAATCAATATGAATTGGAAAGATAAGGAAGTGGATAAGTTCCAAGTGAAAAGGAATGATAACCCTAAATCCAGTTGCCCCATAATCTTCTGCACTCCAGCTATAAATTATGGATTAACCAGGGAAGATTTCAATAAGATAAAACAAAGGGTAATGGAGTTTGATATCGAATGACAATAAAGACCAAGAAAGGACGAGACTATCTATTGGATAGGTTTTCCAGGATAAAATCTAATGTCCTTAGCTGTGGGGTCTACAGGAATGAAGAGGGGAACCCTTTGGTAAGAGTTACCATGAAAAGTGGTAAGATTTATGACTTCACGGGCAAGGATTGGCATTGCAAGGTTTTTGCTAGGGATTTCAGAAGAAAAATCCTGAATGTGTACTTTTAAAAAAAGTGTTGTAGGAGAAGTGATCTGAAAATGAAAAAATTGAAATTTTATGGGGAATATGTGGAGCCTATTAAGGAACACATAAAGACAAGCACTATAAGACGTCACTTTGACGGAAAGGTGGGAGATGAAATTCCAGCTTATGAAACTGAGGGTAACCCTTTAGTCAGTGGCAGGGAATTATTTGGTTATATTAAAATCAGAAGCATACAGTATATACGTTTTGATGAAATTGATAAGGAAATTGCAGGAACTGAAGGCTATTTGCATGAAGACCTGCTGAAGGAAGCATTGTATAACATTTATGATGATTTGGAAGAGTCAACTTTATTGTATTACATAAAGTTCAGATTCATGCCTAAAGAGAGTATGGAGTCAGAAGAATGAATCAGCTGAACGAAAAATTGAGGGTATTAAGGACTCAAATCAGTGCGGAGGAAATGAAGCCAAGGCCTGATTTGAATGTTTTGAAGATTTTACGCAAGGAGGAGAAATCATGCTTGAAGCAGCTTATGAAATAACCATATTAATGATATGTGTTTTTGTAGCAGGGGCAATGTTAGGATGGTTTTTACAGGAATGCTGGAATACACATGAGAAAATAAAAGAAAAGGAAAAGGAATTATATTCTTGGAATGTTCCAGACCATGTTAATTGCCGATGTTCAATGGGTCTAATATATGAGGATTTGGGGGATGATGATGAGCAACTTTAAATTATTGAAAAGTGAGGTCACTAACTTAAAGGAAAACATCGAAGTTGTAGAATCTGAAGATGTTGAAATGAATAAATTACACAATAGGATTTATTCCTTGAAAATGAGCATACTTGCTATAGATGAGCAACTTCAAAATGAATGCAAACCCACATTTAGCTGCCTAAGGGAATCAACTTTCCAAAAACTAGTGCAATTGGGAAACCTGAAGGAAACATATAAGATAGAACTGGAAAACCTGGAGTTACTACTATGATCACTATTAGAAGAACCAAGAATGCTGACAGCAGAACAGCAGATGAAAACCTAAGTTATGAAACCTTAAAAGACGATACAGTCCAACATATCCATGATGTTGAAAAAGGCATGGAATTTATCAGCGGATCCATTCAGAGAAGAGGCAATCTGCATGACTATACTAAAATAATCCACTTTGATGAATATGCAGAAAACGTCCTAAGTAGACATACCAATGAAGAGTTTACCAATAAGGAATGGTATCAGAAACATATTTTTAAAGAAAGACACCATTTAAATGCCAATTGCCCATTGGATGTAAACCTTATAGATGTGATTGAGATGATAGTGGATTGTGTGATGGCAGGAAAAGGCCGCACCGGCCACATAACCCCAGAATATCTGAAACTTAAAGACCCAAATCTTCTAGAAAGAGCCTATTGGAATACAGTCAAGCTGTTGGATGAGAATGTCATTGTTGAGGAGGATGAATAAGATATGATGAAAGAAACAATAATAGTCAAAAGAGTATGCAGCCAATGCAAACACTTCATAGTATGGGATCATAACATTACAGACTGTTATCTTGGCCGTTACATTGAACATAGAAAGGCACAAGGCGGATTGACCACTTGCCAATTCTGGGAGGCTAAAAAACATTAAGCTGAAAAACATCATTAACCTTTTATTGAAGGTTGAGGAAAAGCACAAAGGAAACATAAGAGTGTTTTACCTGGACAGTTATGGAAACATCCAAGACATTGATAATGTCCAGGTAAAAAGCATCCCTTTCCTTGGAGAGGTTGTCATACTGGAACAGGAAGATACAGAATTATGATAATTGTTCAACTTTAGATAGCAAATGTTGAACATGAAAAAATGAAACCTATGTATTTTCCAAAAATATGATTTAAACTGTTCAATAAATATATAAAAATATTGAACAATTATAAAAATATGGGAAAATTTTTATTGCATTAGACATGAGTGGAGAATTTATTATGAGTAAAAAATGCATATGCGCTTGGTGTGGAAAAGAATATGAGAAAACAAGCAATAGGCAAGTATGCTGCAGCAAAGAATGTCAAGAAAACCGAAACAGAGAATTAGCTGCCAAAAGGCAATCAAGATACTATTACCGACATAAAATAGGCAATACCAACAGTCGCAACATCACAGACTTAGGAAGCAAAGGAACAAGCCAAACTTCCCATAGCAAAGAAAATTTTCATGATGAATACCGAAGCATCCAGTCAGAAAAAAAGAGGTTAGGCCTAGAGTATAATTTCATTTCTAAATCGTTAGAGCATAAGTTAGAGGAAACTATATATTAGAAAAATTTTTACCATTTTCTTTCATATAGCCCCTCTAGATTATAACGTAATCTCGTACTACAAGATATTACATACATATGTTATCGCAAATCTTCAAACAAAAAGACAAAAGCTATTAAAACTATGTAAAAAATTCTCTACAAAAAGAAATATGCAAAAGCTTTCATTGATAATGGTGCTAATCCTATGAGGTCCACACAAGAAGAACAAGATGATCCTCCTAAAAATAAAAAAATAAGAATATCTTGCACATTGTGTGGAAGCACCAACCTCTGCTTTGAAGAAGACGAAACCTATTGCCGAAAATGTGGCCTGGTAATACAGGGAGTGCCTTCAGTAGACCATTACCCCCACGGATACATAATCGGCAACAAAAGACTAATGTACATAAACAAAAGAGTGAAGGTGAAAAAAGAAGGTAAAAAACATATTGGATAATATGGAATAACTGTCATGGGGAAAGAAAAAAACTATTTTTATCTTGTTTTTAAAGTTATTTGGTGTAATTTTTTGGTGTTAATTCTTGTCGTGTTCTAAATTTTCATTTATAATTCTTTTCTTGTGACAGTTATTCCATCCTATCCGATGAAAAACTACCATTTTTTTCACTGCCACATAATATCACTATGTGCAAAAACAAATGAGAGATTAAGCCTGGAAAAAAAGTTAATTGTGATGTCACCCCCTTTCCGAAAAAAATAATAATAAACTATTTTTTTTTTAAACATTCTTTTCCTGGGCTTGATCCTCATTTTACTTTTCAATAAAAAACTGATCTTTTTTTCATCCTTATACTTTTTTCACATTAAAAATACTAAACTATTATTTTTTTTTATTACAGGAGTGTGCCAATGCCTTGACAAATCATGCCAAAGAGATATGTGAAAACGAAACAAGAATAGTTACTCTAGAGCAAAAACTAGGATACCAGGATGAAAAATTTGAAAGTCTAATTCAAGACAATAAAGAAATAAAGAAAGATATTAATGAACTGGTGGTAGCTGTAACGGAGCTATCGAATACATTGAAGATGCGTGAACAGGATTCACGCAAACTGATAGAATTGGAAAATGAAATATCCGAGTTAAGGGCAGGGATAAAGACATTGAAATATATTCTGCCTATGATATTTACAGTTGTTACTATAGTTGTGAGTGTGGCAGGAGTAATCGTGAACATACTAATGTAAACATTTTTTTTCGTTTCAATTGTTTCATTGAAACGTTTCGTTTCGTTTCACTTTCTGAAACGTTTCACTAAAAAAATATGACTTGATGGTGATAACATTGGCAAGAAAAAACAAAGTAGAAGAAAGTCCTCATTTTAATGAAATAGTCAAACGATTAAGTGAGGGAGAAAGTGGAAGAAAAGTATCTGCTTGGTTGGAAAATACATATAACGAAAAGATATCATTCGCTGCATTGAACCGGTACAAATCCAAAAATATCAGAATGGAAGATCGTGTTGAAGCCGAACTTAATAAAAGAGCTAAAAAGAAAAAGAAAAAACCCAAAAAGAATAAAAAAGTTCAAGCTCAAACAGAAAAAGAAGTGCAACGTCAAGCAGATGAAAAAGAAACTGCAGAAGAAACAATAAATTCCGTTGCTGAAACGATTGCTATCAATATGGAAGGAGTTGCCCGTGTTGCAGCCCAGTTTCCAGAAAGATTTGAAGAAGCATGTAAAGATGCGAAAGACCCGGATAGTAATGTCACCTCGAAAGATGTTGCAAGATTATCTTTAGATGCAAATAAGTTATATAATGAATATTTCAAGCAAGATGAACCAGTAGAAGTTAACATTAATAACGGATTAATAGGGTTGGCTGAGTCAATTGAAAAAAGCAAAAAAGAGTACTCTGTTGAATAAAAATTATTTCCATTATGGGAAATGGGGACCAACAGCTATAAAATTCCTGGAAAACAGTACATCCTGGATAAACATATGCCATGGAAGCGTAAGGTCCGGTAAAACAATCGCATGCAATGCAAGATGGCTATTGTTCCTATTGCAATCAAATTCAACAGAATTCCTTATCAGCGGTAAAACCAGCCAATCATTAAGAAGAAATGTGATAAAACCATTAATCCAAATGATGAACACTGACAATATCCCCTATGAATACCGTAAGCATGATGGGGAATTGGAAATCAGAGACAAGCTCTGCTACTGCATGGGCTTTAATGATGAGAAAGCTGTGGATGTCATTGCAGGTATGAGTGTGGGAGGATGGTATGCTGATGAGATATCAAGATGCCCTCAATCCGCAGTGGAAATGGCAATAAGCCGTTGCAGTGATGAAGGAGCTAGAATGTTCTGGAACACCAATCCAGACAGTCCCTACCATTACATTTACACAAATTATATCAGCAATAAAAACTTGATAGACTCTGGATCAGTCAAAGTTTTTAAATTCCTCCTCGAGGATAACCCTAACCTTCCCCGAAAATATGTTGAGGAACTCAAAAGAGTCAATATGAAAAGTGACGTGTTCTACAAAAGAAACATCCTTGGCCAGTGGGTCATTGCAGAAGGAGCCATCTACGACCAATTTGTAGAATCCGAAAACACATTCACCACTAGGCCTGAACTTCATGAAATGAACATCTGCTGCGACTACGGTGTCAGTACTGTAACCACCTTTGGGGTTATGGGGATACAGAAAAACGAAACCTTAGGAAACAATTACTACCTCTTAGAGGAAACTTATTATGATGCTGAAGAGCAGGGAGTTACCCAGTCAGACAGCCAAAGGGTGGAAGACATACTCTACCTGCAAGACAAATATGAACTAACCAATAACAATACTCTTTTTTTACCGCATGATGCAGCAAGCCTAAAGAGCGCTTGCGAACAGGACCCACGAATACTAATGAATGTGGAAACCTATGCACCTAACACTTACGAAGACATTACAACAATACAGGACCTGATAAAGAATAGGCGATTCAAGATACATACAAGCTGCAAGCATAGCATAAGCCAAGCACAAACCTACAGTTGGGATAAGAAAGCCCAACAGCGTGGGGAAGACAAACCATTAAAGATAGATGATCACTGCCCAGACATGTGGCGTGGAGGAATACTTGGCCCAAGAGACAATGGCAGCATAATTTTAGAAATAATTGACATGTGATACTTATGGGATTAATTGATACAGTAAAAAATCATTTGCCAGGAATACGAAGACCTGAAAGAAGCAGCTTGGTAGACGTATTCATGAATGAATATGGGTGGAGTTTCACCACTCCAGACAAACACATAGGAGACCTACGGACCTACTATGATGCCTATGACAGTTGCGTATGGGTAAGGCGCTGTTGTGGAGTAATATGTGATGAAATACTAAGCACAGGTTACCAAATCAATAATCCTAATAAGGAACAGGTCAACTTTGAAAAAGTGAATTACCTGACAGACCTTTTCAATGCACCTGGAGGAAAATATGCTGATGACACATTCTCATCATTCATCAAACAGATAGTGCCAAGCTGGAAGGTTACAGGTGATGCATTCATAGAAGTCAACCATGACAAACTATTCGGAAACGTGCCTAATGGGTTCCGTTTCATACCAACCGAGTTGATGGGCTATGACTATGAACTTGGAGCATGGCGCCTTCGTAACACTGAACATGTCTTTGAGCCGGAAAACCTCATACACATTTACGAACCGAAAATAACTATCCGTGGGAGCAAATGGGGAACCAGTCTTATCGATACAGCTTCAATGGACATAGCATTGGAAGTATTAGGTCTTGGCCATAACAAGGACATTTTCTCCAATCATGGTCTAGATCCAAGAGGAGTATTGAACTTTGACAAGGACGTATCCTCAAACATTGTCAAAGGTAATATTGCTAGGTTAAAGAAAGAGAAAGAGAAAAAAGGAATGATTGTCACTCAAGGTGCCAATTATCAGGCCACCAATAACAGTAACAGGGATATGGAGTTTTTGGCATTGTTGCAGTATGCTCGTGACCGTATCATTACAATGTTTGGTGTTCCACCGGCTAAGGTGGGAATCATTGAGACCGGCAATATTGGTACTGGGACTGGTGAGTCTCAGGACAAGAACTTTGGCAAAGTCATCAATGGGGACTGCCGTGTGATAGAAGATGCCTTCAATAAGAACCTTGGCCGAAGTGGTTTCCAGGAACTGTTTGAGTTTATCCGTGAAGATCATGAGAACAAATTGAACCGTGCGGATATAGAGGACAAGCAGTTGCGTAATGGTACCACTTTCATTAATGAGGTAAGGTCTGGTTATGGTTTGCCTCCTGTTGAGTGGGGTAATGTCCCTATGAATTACTCACAGTTTGCACTTGCTGCAAGCCCTGAAGCCATTCAGGATTCTACTTTGATTCAACCGACTGAACAAGTGAAAATGCTGAAGAAGGCTTTATCTCTGGAAAGATTAGGTAATGAATATGATTTCTGAAGAAAGAATCAAAACTAATCATATCCTTCTTACTGAATTGGATATGTGGGATGCGTTTAGTGTTAAAAGCATCAATGATGAGTGGACTCTGAGATACTACAACACAATCATGAACCTTCTCAACAGTCAAGTAGATAAGGCGGTTAACTGGTTGGAAAGTGAAGAAGCAGAACAGATGTTCAAAGAGGAGGCACAGTATCAGCATGAACTCTTCCAATCCCTAGAAGACGAATGGGATAAGATTCTAGAAAGCAAATATCCTAGTGTTGAAGCATTGTTGCAAGAAGTTTATAATCGTGGCAAGGCTAAAGGTTATGCAGATATGAGAGAACACATCCGATTCTCAGATACAGACAAACTAGCTTTAGATTTTGTTCGAGATTATAATTTTGGACTAATGACTCGGATAGATTTTGATACACGTTATCAAATAAAAAATAATGTTATTTCCGGAATTATTTCTGGTCAAAATCCAAAGAATCTGGCACCTAAAATAAGAGATACATTAGGTACACGACTTGATGGATCTACATTTTCTCCTATGCAACGTGCAGTGATGATAGCAAGGACTGAAGTAAGCCGTGCCCAGAATACAGGGATACTGCAATCTTATGTCAACGAGGGATACACAGAAGTAAAAATCTTAACCGCTGAAGATAGCAATGTCTGTTACACTTGCTTAACTTATGCTTTTGAGTTCAACGAAGATACTCCAGTAATCTTTGAGAACCATGGAGAAGAAAAAATACACAATATCCTCGAATTACTTAAAGGAGGAATGTTCCCTCCATTCCATCCCAATTGCAGATGCACATACACAAGCATATGGAAAACAAAAGGAGAGCCTCCAAAAAATCCGATTATTGTTCATTTATTTGATAATAATTCCTATGGAGTACCATTAAGGGGATTATTCTCTTCATCATTAAAAGGTAATGAACACAGAGTATCCAAAAAAAAATTAACTGAAATTGATAAAGAGTATTTCATTAATCAAATTAAAGACTTTGTCGATGATGGTGAGGATGAATGGATTGCAAATCTTGTATCTCATTTTAGAGAAGAATTGCCTAATGTATTTTTTGAATTTATGAGTGTATTTATTAATAATACTTTTTTAGGCTTTGGAGATTGGGAAACTGATAATGTAAATCTCCCATTATGGATTAAAGAAACTGGTAAAGATGGGGAACTTCTATTTGTAATTCATAATCATCCATTCAAAACATCTAATTTCCCTTCATTTGATGATTTTGTAAATTTTACTACATTAGGAATCAAATATGGGGTTATTACAAATGATTATGGGACAATAATTATTAAAAATAAAGAAACTGAAAAAAATAAAAAAGCATTTGAAATTAAAGACGAAAATGGAAATTCTATATTAAAAAAAGGTATTGATAAAATCAGAGACAATATGATTGATGATTTTGAAGTAGAGAATAATATGGAATTTGATGAGGATAATCCAGAACATAACAAATTAATTAGTGAATTTGTAGATAATGATAAAGAAAAATATTGTGAACAATATCAAGATGTGTTAAATGATTTTGATATGAAGATAATATTTATTAAGTAGATCATACAAAATATAAGTATATAATTTTATTTATGAAATTGAATATTTATGTGGGGGTTTTTATGAATTATTCATGGCGTGAAAATACTGGTTATGGTGATTGGGGGAATACGGCGAAAATTCGCCGCATAAAAGAAAAAAGTCTTGAAGAACAAAAAGCCTATATCAAGGAGTTATGGCAGGAAGATCCTGAAAAGTATTATGAATGGAAAGAATACTGTATGGATGTAGGTGGGCTTCCAGATCTTTTTGGAACTCCTAATAATCCTATTCCTATTGACGAATCTAAATTATAAAATCTATTTTTACATTTTATTTTTATTTTTGGTCACTTCACTTATGTGAGTGGCCTTTTTTAATCAACCAATTACTATTAAAACCAATTAATAACTTTTATATACTACGGAACCATAAATTATATATACTAATATATAAAATTAAAATTATAGACTATGAAAATTTTACACGACATGGTGATAATATGGCAAAACCAATTAACGCAACTCCTGTTTTAAAAGGGGAGGATGCAAAAAGATTTATAAAAAATTTGAATAAACCTTATATTGCAAGAAATGCCCCATCTAGATCAGATGTGACAAAAATTTTTAAATCAAATAGGATTAGAAAATAAAAATTGTTATTCGTTATAAATATGTAAATCTTTATACATAGGGATATTTTCTTTATCCTCATTATCTTTTAATAATGCCCTAAATGAATTTTTATTATAAAATTTTATAACTTTCCCATCATTATAAGCATCTACAGACACAAACCTCAAACCAATTTGCTCTTGTAGTTCTAAACATAATCCATCTACCCACTGTAATAAGTAAGAACCCACTCCTTTTCTATGGTAATTTTTAGCTATTGCCAAACGACCTACTTTAATAGCTGGATATGAGGGATATCTCACTTCTAATTTTTCTTCGAGGGAAATAGAATCTGATGAAATTGCTATGTACCCAATTATGTCATCATAATACTTACATAAATATATTACACTTAAATTGTTATTTAAATTAATAAAAGAATTTTCTAATAAAAACTCATTTAAATCATCATCCCCACAATCAAAATCTATATTTTGCAAGTTTTCATAATCTGCTACAATTATTTCAATTTTATTCTTATCTACTTCACACATAATTTACTTTTTATTTTTATAAACTTATAAAGTTTAATTAATTTTTAGATTTTTCTTTTGTGGGATAATATTTTTTAAATTTTAAATTTTTACTAAATTTTTTTCATTAATGACTTAAGGGTTTGAGTCCCTAATCCCACACCTCAAAAAAAAACAACTATTTATGAATGGATAGTGAACAGTAATGTCAACTAAAAGCATAACAAAGCAATTTAAATTGTATGCACCATCCACACAGAAATCATACGAGTTAAACCCTGACGGAACACTCACCATAGAGGGAGTTGCCTCAACCACCAATAAGGACCTTCAAGGGGATATAGTGTTGCCATCAGCTATTGACTCCATGAAAACACAATTGCTCTCAAGCAGCAAGAACCTTCATGGGGATCATAGGTATGACTTGTTTGATGGTATTATCGGCGCTATCAAGGAAGTGATGGATACAGATGAGAATGTGTTGAAGATCAAGTCTGTTATCCGTTCCAAGTTTGCAGCTGAGATAAAGGAAATGTTGGACATTGGTATCAATCTTGGCCTCAGCATTGGTGGTCGGATTAAGGAGTATAATACTATTCCTGATGGGTGGGAGATAAAGGATATTGACCTTTTGGAAATCAGTTTAACTGGTATGCCTGCCAATTGGGACACCTACGGCACCATAACTGCAAGTAATGGTGTAGTGGAGTCCAAGTGTTTGACCGGTGCATGTCATGTTATACGAAAAAACTTAATGGATGATAAAATGTCAGAAGAACAAAAATTTGATGAAACTCAGAAAAATGTTAAAGAGGAGTCTGATGTTTTCACTAAAGATGATGCAGTAGACCTTTTTAACGAGTTGATGAGTACTAAACAAGAAGAAATCGCTCGTGAAACTGTAAATCAAGTGAGCAAAGAATTAGAAACTATCATTAAAGACCAGTTTGATAAATTGAAAGCTGACTCTAATGATGAAGGAAAACCTGATGAAGACGAAGATGAAGAAGAAAATGGAATAGATGAAGAGAAAATGAAATCCTTCATTGAATCTACAGTCACCAAAGCAATGGATGAATCCATGGGAAAACTCTTCAAAGAATTAGGCGATAACCGTGACCCAAAATTCCATGTTGATGATGTAAAAGAAAAATACTTGCAAGATGAAGAGTCTGAGGATGAGGGTATGACTAGCAAACAGATTGCAGAGCAAATGTTCGCTAATCAATCTCAAGATGAATTCATCAGAGCCTTATTAAATCAAGATTAATTTTTCTCCACAAAAAAATTGAATGAATTTGAATTATTTTATACCGAGGTAGATTATTTATGACCGCAATAGATGAGATTAAAGCACAATTTGCTTCTCAAAACAAACAATTACAAGCTTTAAGCAAAGCTTATGAAGACTTGAAAAAAGACATGATGACTACTGATAATGCACCGCAATCCAGTCAAATCGCATACAGTCCAGACCTTAAAAGTAAAGTGTTTGAAAAAGCACCATACTTCAGATTCCTTGAATCCAAAGGCCGTGTAGATGACAGTTTCGGCTCCACCTATGCAGGTTTCTACAAAGAAACAGATAACAGTGCTGCAAGTTGGATTGACGAATCAGATGACATCCCAACTCAAACCGCTTCCTCTTATGCAGAAGAAGTTAGCAAGATGAAAACCTTGATTCACCCTATTGATGTCAGTTTGATGGCTCAAATGGGTAACAATGCAATTGATATCCTTGCCAGGGAAATCGACAAAGGTTTCATTAAAGTCACTAACCAATTGGATAGCACCCTTTTGCAAGGTGCAGGAACTGCAGCTGCTAAAGATTTCAAAGGTTTCACCAAACAAGTCTCTACCAATGTAGATACTCTTGATGCTGATGAACCTATTAGCGAAGATGCTATTGATGACATGTTAACCAGTATCATTGACGGCAATGGAGGTGTAGTTGATTGTATTGTCACCACTAATGCTGTTGCAAAACAACTCAAGAAATTAGTTGCTCCATACAGACGTTTCAACGATAAGATTGATATTGGATTAGGTCACAGGGTTATAGCTTATGAAGCTCCTAATGGTTCTGAAATCCCTATCCTTATTGATTCCAACTTGGCTCAAATCAACAGCAAAGATGTGATGTTATTCGTTGATTCTTCCACTATTGAAGTTAAACGTTTACTTGCACCTACCTTGATGACCAATTTGCCAACCAATAAGCTCGGTACTAAAAATGCAGTTGTCAGCTTTGCCACTGCCAATAATATTGCTGAGTTCAGAAATGGTATGATTAAAGGTATCGATACCAGTTTGGAAGTTGCATCTCCTTACAATGTGACTGTTAATGTTCCTGAAGCTGAAGGAACAGGATAAAAATTTAAACTTTTGATTTTTTAATTTTTAAACATTAATTTTTTTTTTGAGAGGTGAAAAAGTCCGATGACTGATGAAAGCAATATTAATGAAGATGTCCTAAAAGACAAACTTCTAAAACGTTTGGAAGTTGAAGTAGGTTTGCCTCTCATACCTAAATCCGCTAAAGAATTAGAAAGAAATTTCCAAGGTTCTGAAATAATATTGTCTTACTTTCCAATCCGTTCAGTTGAACTATTGAAAATTGATGGCAATGCCCTGGATCTTGAGGAAATTATCATAATTGAAGATGAAGGAATAATTCATTTGCCTAATGAATATTCTGGGAATCTTTTATACATTGAGTATACTTACGGTTTGCCTGAAACTGAATTTAACCCTATAATTGACTTGATGATGGAACATGAACTTGATACTGATTGGAAAAAGGATGTTTCCAGTGTAAAAGAAATCAATGTAAGTGTTTCATATGATACCAGTCTAAGTAAGGGTGCGACTATTCAGAATATGATTGCTGATTTGCGCAACCGTTACAATTGTTTGGTGAGGATGATATAAGATGCCAGTCCTGTTTCCCAATGAAGAGATGGATATATACACTTGTCAAAATGAAAGTTTCGATTACTATGGTTCGCAGAATGAATATGTCTATAAGGAAACCATAAGTGTAGACATGCAACTCATTTCTCCTACATCATCCTTGAGAGAATTTGGTAAGATACTCCAAGACACCTACAGAGTCATCATGGATGAAACTGTAGAAATCAATGACACCGACCAATTAAGAATCAATGATGCCAAGTATGAGATAATTGGGTCTATAGAAAACTGCAATCATGGATTGATACCTCATAAGGAAATGGTTATAAAAAGACAAAGAAAAGAGGTGCAGGAGTAATGGCTGACTTTAGTGTAGATATCAAATTCGATGATTCCTATTTTAAAAAATTAGGATTAAAAGAAGGAGGATATGAAGATGCACTAGACACTGCCGTTGACCACACATTACATGATGCAGAAAACACTATGAGACGTGAAGCTCCGATTGACACAGGTAACCTTCGTAGGAGCATTAGCAAATTCAAACCAGGGAAATGCCAAGGCCAAATACACAGTTCCTTGCACAACCCTCCTTACTGGATTTATCTCCAATATGGAACCAGCAAAATGAGTCCTAACCCTTTTGTAACACGAACTGCTAGGAAAGTAGGGCCTAAACTCACAAGGTATATTCATGAAGAACTTAAAAATAGTGGGGTGTTTGAGTAAATGCATAAGTTGGAAAAGGCATTCATAGATTTGCTACGTGGACATTTAACAGTCCAAGATAATAAGATTTACACAGGGAATCGCTACAGGCCAAGTGACATAACTCCATGTGTAAATGTTTCATTGGCTGATGAATCAATAATCAAACAGAAATATGTTGAAATTGACAATGTCCAGTATATCAGCAAAAGATATTCTGCAGATATATGGATTAACATTTGGTGCAACTCAGAAGAAGAGCGCCAAACATTAATCACAGAAATCAATAACAGAATACTTAAGGCAGAAGCTAATCACTACAGCGCTTGTGCCAACTTCAACCCAGTAAACAGTAAGTGCAATGCAACTATGAATGAATGTGAAGCGTTAAACACACTCAACGGACGAACCAACAAAAAGCAATGCCCAAACCTCCAGAGTTACCAATCTTTCTTTAAGCATAACAACATTGTAAAAAGAACATTTTCAATTAATAGTGTAACAGATTTGGATGAACTAGACACTAGCGAAACAATACTCAGAACCATTTTTAAAACTCAAATGGAATATTACACTTTCTATCGAATTGGTGGAAAAACTTATGACTCCATAAATATTAGAGAGGATTTATTATGACAACCAAAAAAGAAAGTACTAAAAAAACTGATGCTGCTCCAAAGCTAAAGAAGGAGAAGAAAATCCTTTTTGAAGCAGTAAAAGAAAACAGTACTTCAAAACATGTTATAGTTGGTGCTTTATCTTTTGCAGGTTTACTCAAACAATACCGCTATGAGGAATCTGTATATGGGAAAGAGGATATTGAACCAAGCATTACAGATGATGAATTAGAAAAAATTATTAAAAAATTTATAAACTAAAGGTGAAACCTTATGGCTATTACAGAAACTCCAAAAGTAAAATATTTTGAAGGGACTTCCAATCCAACCCTTTCAGGAACAGGAGGGGAAATCCCAATAATTATCGGAATCTCCAACAATGCAAATCCTGCATCAGGCATCCAAAAGTTTAAAAACTTTTCTGCATGCAATGCCACAGTAGCAAACGGAGGGTTAGGAACTGATACCACCAACAACCCTTTACTTGCATTTTTAAAAGAATTCTTTGAAGAAAACAAAAAGAAAAGTTCAGACGAACTTAGTGTACCTTATGTGTATGTTATAGATCTCGGAACTGGTATGACTACTGGAGAAACCCCTGCTCTTAAAACTGCTGACTGGACTAATGCAATGACATTAGCAAAAAGCAAAAGAGAAGTGCAAGCAGAAGTATTCGTAGGATTTAAAAAATCCCACACCTTAGCAACCATTACCAGTCTCATGGATTCTGCAGTTGACAAAATCATAGATGACAGTCAGACAGGTAATCCAAGAGTGGCATACTTCACTATCGAAGGATGCACAGATGCAGAATTAAAACAAATTGCAGATGACAGTCAAACAAATTATATTCAAAACAGCAGAGCTGTATTATGTGAATTCCTTTTATTTGGAAAGACTGTCGCTAATGTATTAAATACGCCTCCTGAAGAGGAACCAGGTTACACTGATTATCGTAGTGTTTCACCAGGAACTTTCATTGAAAGAACCCCTGAGGAAGAGGATGAATTGCAAGCTGCAGGAGTGATTTTCAATCGTGATGAAAGAGCAGGCTCTGAAATCCATCCAAGAATCAACCTTGCAGTAAGCACTGCATTTGCAGCTTCTCCAGATAGCAGGCCTAATGATGCATTATTGCATGCAAGAAGAAATGTGGATCAACTCATACGTGAAGCATATATGAAATTGTACACACAGTTGAAACGTAATGAAACTGAAATCAATATCAATTACTTGCAATCTGACTTGGATGTATTGGTCAATGCTAAAATACGTGAAGGCATAATGAAAGACGGAACCGATATTATAGTGGTTGAAGATGAGGTTAATCCATGGGATTTGCATGCTGAAGGTGTGGCAGTACCAGTTAACAGTACTTTACTCATTGGTTTCAGCATGTATATAGAACAACCTAATGCAATTAGTGGAGGCGCTTAAGCATGGCTATTAAAATAGACCCTACAGATAACAGTTATGAAATGGCAGAAATGAGAATTGATTCAGAAAGAATCTATTCCAATGAATTTAACATGGACCTTGGTGAAGATGGCGGAGACCCTAAAAGCGTAACAAATAGTGCAGACCCTATCCGTTACGGCCGTACCAAGAACACATATGAATGGGGAGCTTCAGGTGTTGAACCAGAATTTTATGATTTCCTCGTTGAAGCAAAACTCAAAAAGAAAATTTTCCCTATAGGAGTTTTCCGTTTTGGCCCTGATGGAGATTACAAAGCAGTGGGCACTATGACCAATGCAAGAATCAGTGAAGTTAACTTTTCATATGGGGATGATGGAGTAACTCTTGATGTTTCAGGTACTGCTTTAGGCTTTGAATTACCAAGATAAATCTTAAATAAAAATTTACTCCTCATTTTTTTATCCACTTTTATTTTATTTTCTTTTTTTTAATTTTTTATTATAATGCAATTAATATCCCTTTTTTTATCCTTTAATACAGTCAGGAGAGATTATTTTTATGATGAATGAAATTGACACTAAAGCAGCAGACAAACATAACCTCAGAACAAGATTCCCAGAGGAATGCAAAAGACTGCCTTACGAATACTTAGAACCAAATGAAAAAGAACTTGTAGACAAATGCATAAATCATGAAGAATTCACTGAAGATGAATTATCCAGTTTGAAAGAATTACTGGCAAGATACAGGCCACATTTCAATGATTATGATGTAGTAAGCATAGAAAAAAACTTGGATGATAACTTGAGAATCATCAAAACAAGTGATGAATTATTACGATTATTAAATGACCCTAACCGTTTCCGCATCGATATGAATTACCATATTGGTGATGAAACATTCAGATTAAAACTTAAAATTAAACAATTGCCTGATTCAGATTACATTAGATTGCTTGACACCCAAACAAGAGTTTTCAGAGACCTTAATGACACTGAAAAAAGAGTGTATGCAAAAGCAGCAAATGGTGGAAACAATTTAAGTCCTGAAGAGACCAATATGATGAAGCATATTCAGGACAAAATCAATGAAAAGGTAATGGATTATGAAGGAAATGCGCAGGATATTACAGAAATACTTGCACGCATTGTTGATTTTGTTGATGATCCAGAAAAACCATACACAGAAAAATTGGATTTCTGGAAGCAAATAGACCTTCCAACAAGAATATTATTGTTCAATAAGATAAAAGAAAAACTCAACATCAGTGATAAAACTGAAGAAGAGCTTTTTCCAACTCCTAGATAGTTTCCTAGGGGAAGTCTACTTTCGTGTAGCAAAACACTATGGTATCGGAATACTTGAAGTAATGAACCGGTTCTTTTCCCATGATCTAGAGATAATGCTGCTCATGAGGAAGTATGGTGAAGAAGTGAAAAATGAACAAAAAAGGGCTAAAGAAATAAAAGAAGAAGCTCGTAAGAACAGATTAAGAAGAAAATTAAGGAGATAATGCAGAATGGTTAATCTTAATGAGCAGATAATGCTAACTATTGCAGCTAGAGATAATGCTTCAAATGTTGCAAAGAATATTGACAGCAGTTTTCAAGGAATGGCAAGCAACCTTTCCAAATCAATGTCAAGCATAAGCAATTCTATGATGAATTTCAGCGCCATATCTGATAATGCTTTGCAAGGATTAACCGGAAAATCAGCACTTGATAACATTTTAGGCACCAGTTCCAAAGCTGAAACTAACAAGGTTTTAATTGGAATGATGACTGACACGGAGAATGCTGCTGATTCATTATATAAAACGGTAGATAATGTTACTAATGAAAGTTTGACATCTATGCAAGATTTAATTCCTGCAATGAATGCATTTAGTTCCGCTACTGGTGCTTCAGATAAGGAACTTGAAAGCATCACTGATGAAATGGCTAACTTTGGTGCAGCAGTTTTGGCACAGACTGGAAGTACTGACCTTGCACAAGGTGCTATGATGGACTTAAGCAAGGGTATTAAAGGTGCTTTTGCAAGTCTAGACCAGTATGGTGTGAGTGAAGACGCTTTAATGAGGACCAATCTTTGGTCTGGGAAGGAAGATGATGTTAAAGGGTATATGGCTGCAGTGGAAAAAGTCATTGGTGATACTGATGAATTAATGGATACTAATCAAGGTTTGGATGCATTAATAGGCAAATCTTTTAGCCGTGCAGGAAAAAAGATAGGTAATGAATTCTTACCGCAACTGAAAGAAATTAAAAAGGCATTTATTGAGATAGATGAGGAAACTGGAGGGGCTCTTGCAGGGTCCATTCTTGCTACTGGCGGAGCTATTGAAGTAATGAACCAAGGTTTATGGAATGTTTCCACTACTGTTCAAGGAATCAAAGATTTAAAAGAGGGTTTTGTTGCAGTTAAAGATGCAGCCAGTGGTGCTGCAAGCATGATAAAAAGTTTTGGCAAAACTACTGAAACAGTTACTACTGCTAGTGAAACTGCATCTATCCTCACTGATTTATCCCCTGAAGCTATACAAGTAGCTCAAGCTCATGCCGGAGGAAATTTTTTAAAAGATAATTCCTCAGAATATCTTCAAGACATGTTAGATCATCAAATTAGCAGTATAAATGAAGCGGATTACAGAACTGCATTGCTTGAAAAGAAATATGAAGATTTAGATATTAAATCCAATAGATTGAAGGATGTGTCAAGTAAAACTAGCAAAAACTTGGAAAAAACACAGTCTAAAGGATTATTCAGTAAATTTTTTAAGAGTACTGAAGAAACTGTTGATGCGGCTGCAGGAATTGGTTCTACAAGTTCAAAAGCAGCAGTTGTAAGTGCAGAAGTGGAAGCAAGCAGCGGAATAATGGCCGGATTATCCGCAAGTTTTACAAGCATGATTGTACCCTTATTAAGTCTTGCAGCAGTTATAGCGGTTATGATTCCTATTGCAGTTGCATTAGCTGCAGAAGCATTGCTCGGACTAAAAGCAATTCAGTTAGTATTTGATGCATTAAACTTTGATGATATAGATTTATCCAAGTCGGTTGATAGCATTAAAAAATTAGCTGAAGGCATTGCATGGGTAGGTCTAGCTATGGGAGCCATGTCATTTGCTGGTCTCATGACTGGATTAACATATATAACTGGCGGTTTCCTCGGAATGACTGCTCCTCTTCAATTGGCTACTGATACTTTAACAGAAGCAGCAAGTATACTTCAGCAATTTAGTGCAGTTTCCATTGATGATTCAATTCCTAAAAATCTACAAAACATTGGTAAAAGCTTAAATTCAGTTTCAGATGCAATGATGGCATTAACCTCCACTAACATCACTACAGGATTCAGTGATTTTGTTGCATGGGCTCTCGGTTTCGGAAGTGTGACAGATGGTTTAGAACAGGCTAAAAATGATATCATAAGTGCTTCTGGTAAACTTCAGGAATTCAAAGATTTAAAACCTTTTGATGATGCCACTGCCAGTAATATTCAGAATGTCTGTGATAGTCTTGCTAGTGTAGGAAAAGCTATGGAAGCATTACGTAGTGTTCGTGATGGAGTAAACTGGGATGGTGCATTAGGCCAAATATTTGGTGGAGCGGATATTCAAACTGCATTAACTAATGTAAAAGGGGACATTGTTAAAGCAAGCCAAGCATTAAGGCAATTCACTGGTTTAGAAGAAGTTCCTAAGGATGTTGGAACTAAGATTAAATCTGTTTCAGATGCTTTGACTAGTGTTAGCGATGCATTCCAATCATTACGTAAGCTTCGTGATGATACCAATTGGGATAGCTTTATGGATCTAGGCGGAGCAGATATTGCAACAGCCATAACAAATATTGGAAATGACCTTAGAATGGTTTCAGTAAGATTGGCAAGCCTCTCAACTATTGCCAATGTTAATGAGGATGTAACAGAGAAAATAACAAAAATCAACACAGCACTTGGAAAAGTTTCAGAAGTAGTTAAATCTATGACAAATGTACCAACAATGGAAGGATTTAGCAGTGAAACAATTACAACTGCAGTAACTAATGTAAGAAATGCTGCGACAGAATTGAGTAAACTAAGTGGAATCACACTTGGTGAAGATTCCACAGGCATACTTGGAACTATCCAAACTGCTATGGAAAGTTTAAAAAACACTCTTTCAAGCGCATCTGGTTTCTCTGCACCTAGTATGAGCATTGGTTCCCAAATTGTCAATGGCGTCAAATCCGGTTTATCCCCTTTAACTGGCACTGTTCAAGGGGCAATAACCTCTGCCACTAGCAGTGCTGCTAGCAGTGGATGGACTGGAGGAGCATATATTGGAACTTCAACAACCAATGGTATGAATTCTGCCTTAAAACTAAAGGAAACAATGTCTACAGAATTAGGTTACACCTTATCTGCTATAACTGACAAAAGACAAGAATTCTATAATGCTGGTGTAGACTTAGGTAAAGCAGTTAAAGAAGGTTTTGAATCACAGCCTGCTATCAACCCTGGTTCTCCAGGTAACCTTGCACATACTATGATGGATGAAGTAGCTTATATTAAAGAGGCTATGACTAGTAAGTATGGTGTGATGAAAGCAACTGGAGCCAGATTAGGTAATAGCATTCTTACAGGTTTCGGCAATCCAAGTCTTGGTTTAGGATTAGACAATTCCATTAGTGATTTCACTTCCAGTCAAATGGGATCTTTGCAAACTATCTTAAGCCAAGTGCCAGGTAACGGAGCTTATAGTAATGTAACCATTATTGTTGGTGAAGGGGCAGTAAATGTTGATGCACGTAACAAAACTGAAAGGGAAGCACAGCAAATAATGATCACTGCATTAGAAAGTTTAGACAGCATTACAGATATTAGAGTAACTGGAGCATGATAAAACATGGTTAATATGTATAAAGATATTAAAGTTAATGTCAGTGAAAACATTGAAATCAATGGTTATCCTTTCTTTGCAGAAAATATTAGTTCTGATGAAGCATATAATAGGCGTGAATTGAATCGGAACAGTATATTGGGAGGTACTGAAATAGTGACTAAAGGGAAATATGTTCCTCGCAGCTACAGTTTCACAACCACTATTTATCACCCTGAAAACAGACCAGATGCTTATGAAAAAATTTTAAGACAGATCGTATCTAATACAGCAGAAGTTATTTCTCCATATATGGGAGGTAAATTAAAAGCAGAAGTTTTAATCCAAAAGAACATTGAAGAATCATCCCCTAACCATATGGTCCTGGACTTTACTGTCACTGAGATTCCAAGCTCAAAGTCCAATATTCCTGGTGAGAATTTCACTGTTCCTAAGCCGAAGAAAGTTAAAGTCACCACCAATAGGAATAGTAAAAAATCCAATTCTAAAAACAAATCCAAATCTAAGAAAAAAGCAAAAAAATAGAGAGGATATGATTATGGTCCAAGTAAAACTAGCAAAATCCGGCCTAGAAATATACGAAACCAAAGACACAAACATAGAACGAACAACTGAAGAAGATGAAAAAGAAGGTTTTGTATTGCATAATGGGCAAATAACGGAAATTGCCTACTATGATAATATTCTTCAAAACTCATTTGAACAGGACTATGAAGACATAAGCTCAAATGGGTCTATTGCTTTCCCAAATGTTAACGAACAAAGATTTTTCAAGGGCAAAAAGGTTTGTCTAAAAAAAGCATGGAAAAATGAAGATAAAAATATTAAATGGGAAGATTTAAATACGGTTTTGCTTGGATTCATCACTGAACAGAAATATTCTACAGACAACATTGAACTGAAAATTAGCGGAATGAGCAAATTACTTGATCAAGAAAAAGAATTCACTTTCAAAAAAACCAAAAGATCTAAAATCATTAAAAGAATTATTGAATCTTCCGGCCTTAAATGCAAAATCAATACGAAAGGTTTAAAGGATGATTCAATCGATTACACTAATGTTTCTTCTACAAGCTCTTCCACTACTGGAGGGCAAGGTGAAGACATAGATGCTAAGGTAAAAGAGATCATTGGAAATGAAACGGATGATTATAAAAAAATGGTTCTTATTCATGAATGGTTAAGAAAAAACAATAAATACTCTTCTTATAAATGCAGTAAAAAAGATTCGGCCAGTGCTGCACTTAAAAGCTTACACAATAATTGTGCAGACACATCCTTATTGAGTTGTGCAATGTATCGTAGTGCAGGACTTGAATCACAAGTAGTCCATGGTCCTAACCATTTCTGGACAATCATCACTATCGATGGAAAGGAATATGAAAGTGATGCAACAAGTCGTCAAAGAAAAATTAACCAAGTATGGAAAGGATTAAAATATTCTAAGAAATGTGGAGATAAACCAAGTTGTTAAGAGGTGTGATTATTGTCAAGCATTATTCTTGGTTGTGATAAAAACAAAGTCTCGGAAGATAAAAAAACACAGAGAACTATTAAGAAAATCCTCGAAAAAGCAGGACATACAGTTACTTTAGCAGATGTCGGTCCTGGAAACTCTCAAAAATTAATGGGAAAAAAGAAAAATAAGGGCAAAATAATTGTATTTCTTGTCAATGGTGCAGACCTACAAACCTATAAGGACTTTTACACAGGTATGAAAAACGGATATTATCATACAAAATATTGTTATTTTGGTCTTCAGGGATGGATAAACAAGAAAACCTGCACATGTGAAGCTGCAAAAACAGTAAAACTTAAGAAGGCATCAGATGATTATTCCTCAAAATCTTTCACTTCAGATATTGTTGGAATGACAACCGCAGAAGTATGTGAAAAATATTCCGATTATATTGCTTATGCTTGTGGAGCATCTGCAGAAGAATTGGGTAATAACCTAGTAAAGGCAATGGGTGGAGAAACAAACTCAACATCAAATACCAATTCTGCAACAAGCATTAAAGAAGCATTAAGAGATGTTTTATCTGGTTGGGATGGTGATGTGGAATGTTTTATTCGTGATGATACTGTTTATGTTCAAAAGATTAGTGATCCATCCACCGCAGAATTATCACTTATTGAATCCCAGGATATTTTCTATGATTCTGTAACTGTAACTGATGTAAATCCTTCCACAGTTAATCATCTGAAAGTCATTTATGATAATCATATCATCACTGTTCAGGATGATTCATTAATAAAACGTTTTGGGAAAATCAGTTCCACAATCTCGGCTAAAAACTCTAAAACTCTTAAGGAAGCGCAATCATTTGCAAGACTTGAATGGGCAAAGTTACGTCGTGACAATGGGCATAAGCTTGAATGCAAAGTCTTAGGAAATTCTAAATGGAAAGTGGGGAAATGGTGCAGGGTTTATCTTCCTTCCTTTAATATTGATGATTACATGTACATCATAAAAGTTTCTCAAGAAGATGATGATGGAAACTGGGTTTGTAGTTTAGCTCTTGTTGATTATCCTCCAAGTTTGGGAGAACCTGAAGAGGAGACAACTAACAATTAAAGGAGGGAAAAATTATGAAGTCAGATAATGTTACGGTTACACAAGGCCGCATGAAACAAGCTTTCTCAAATAGTATTGGTCAAATTGTGAAAAATGAAACTACAAGAATAGTTCAAGAAGCAATAGATGATTCAAAGATATCTGCTGGTGTTGTAACAAAGTTTTACCCTCATCTTGATAAAGCCGAAGTGCAAATATCAAATTCTAATAAAAAAGTTTTATGCAAAATATTGCACCGTTTTGGTGGAGAATTAATTGATTTTTACACTCCCAATGGGGATTTAATCTTTGATGAAGAAATGAAGGAAAAATGCATTATTCCACGTGGAGACTTAAATTGCCTTATTGTGGATATCAATAGTTTTGATGATGAATATTTGTTATTAGGATATTATAACAATGAAGAGTTAATAGGAATCAATCCAGCATCTCAAGGCAACTTGAAAATATGTACTGAAGGAGGAACCAATGAGTTTTTTATAAAATTTGGTTATGATGGATTAGACATTCGTTTACCAACTTCCATGACTATTAATACTGGGGAAATGGATGAAGATATGATTGAAGAGGAATATGTTAATCCTGCTGATGTTTACACTAAAAAGGAAATTGATCAAATGTTGGAAGAGTTAAAAGAGGAACTTGCTCAAGGGAGTTGATACTAGATGGTGTTGGCAGTTGATGTTGAAAGTGATGATTATAGATTTTACAGATCATTAAATGAAGATGTTCAAATTAAACCAGATGCACTCAATCGTTGGGATCTTCAGATGGAAAACGGAGATTATGTAAATGTTGCTGGAAATCAATCACTTCATAATGCTATATGTATTGCAATAATGACAAGATATGGAGAGCTTAAAGATAATCCATTATATGAGGAATTTGGTTGCCATTTACATGAATTGATTAAAGCAAATAAATCGCCAATGGTAGAATATAAGATTGAACTATTTGTCATTGAAATCCTTGAAAAAATGAGAAGAATACTGGAAGTGAATTGGATTGAAGTAACCGATTCCGAAGATAATGCATACAAAATAACTTTCAATGTAACAAGCATTAATGATGAAATAGTGGAAGGAAGTGTCGAAATATGAATTACTCTCAAAAATATTATGAAGAAATCTTTGAAAAGATGTTAAATGACTCTGTAGAAAACGGACTTATAAGTCATGCTGAAGATTTTACCAGTTACATTGAAAATAAAGAGGATATCAGCAACTATTATGTTATGGACAAATCAGTGATAGCAGAAATGTTTGCATCATTCTATGAAGATCTAACTGCAGTCTACAACAGTATTGATATAGACATTGCTGAAGGCAAAGACTTGGATAACCTTGGGAAGATTGTGGGAATATCAAGGCCAATGGCAACTTATGCTATGGCAGAAATCACTTTCACAATAAGCCAAATACAAAACGAAGAGGAAATTATCATAACTGATGAGATAATAGTTTCAACAGAAAAGGGAATACAATACCGGACACTTGAAGAAGTATACATTCCAATTGACGAAACAAGCGCAACTGTTCAAGCAATAGCATTGGAACCAGGAATAAGCAGCAAAGTAATTGAAAACACATTAACTAATATTGAATCAGAATTTGACATTGAAGGAAACATAACATGCACTAATATGAAATCTTCATCTGGAGGTAGTGAAACTTACACAGACTCCCAGTATAGGGAATTATTGAAGAATTGGATAAAAATCAATCTAAAAGGGTCAAATGAAGCTTATGAATATTATTTTGCAAGTTTTGATGGTATTGACGGTTACCGTATTGTACCTAATTGGGATGTTACAGGTACAGTTAAAGTCATTATTGACCCTGGAACAGATTACCAATTAAACGAAGCTTATGAGGGATTGCAAAATATTGTTTCTCAAGCTACTGAAGATATTATAATGTTTGCACCAACTGAAAAACTGATAGATGTTTATGCTATAATTAATGTTGACATTGACCAGATAAACCCTTATAGTGCAGTTGAAAAAGAGCAAATCAAATCAAAAATACTGGCCTCCATAAAGACATTCATTGATGGAGGATACACTAATGATGGGATGTATTATATAGGGCTTGAAATAGGGGAGGATTTCATACCTCATAAACTAGCCGTATTCCTGGATGAAGAAATTCCAGAATTGAAAAGCATAACTTTTAATTATCCTACTGATTATATTCCCATTCTTGATGATGAAAAAGGGGTAAGTAATAATATAACTATTGAGATGATATGAAATGACAAAAGATAGTTTAAAAAAGTTATTGGATAAATTCCCTTATTTTATTGATAAAAGGGAAAGCTCTAATTTTTATAAGTCTCAAGATGTTACCAATAAAAGATTCCAGGAATTGCATCAATCAATATTTGAGGCTGCTGAAAGTTTCAAATTGTTAAAAAAAGTTTGGATTTGGAAAGAGCAAAATGTCCCATTTGATTATGTCATACATTTTGTTGCCAATTATCCTCATCTAAAAACTGTTATTTGCTATAAAAATGATGATGTGATATGTAGGGAAGACTATTCCTATGATGACAATGTTTCATCATTCCTTCATCTCTACGATAGCACAATGGAAAATGATACTTTAATAAGTATCTTGAATGATACGGAAGGGGAAAATGAAGAAACAGAAGACTATGTTGAAGAGGAACAATCAATCATTCCACAAGATAAATTCCACATATATATTGAAACATATGATGAAATTATCATTGAAAAAGGATTCCCAGAAAATGATGATACACTAAATGATATTTTTGACCATGACACTAGTCTCGACAGAATTGGATCTTTAAATAATATTCCAAGAAAAAATTATATTCCAACAGAAGATTACTCCCATACTGAACCTCCCTATAACAATCAACTTACTGAAGATGATTACCATTACATGAACCGTATCATAAATTACCTTTCACGTTTACATACTACCCCGTTACCTGTTCTTGAAATATGGAAGTTATATGGCTTGGAAGCAAGTATGGTCAATCGTGAAAAGTATTTGTTAAAATTATTCGATGAAACAAGACATGATTTTGATTATGAAAATGAGCATGTTCTCGATTGGATTCCTAAAACATGGGAACATAAAGATGGTTTTGGGGATTGTACAGATGATTTGGGAAGATATTTCTTTGTTTCAGCCAACACTAATTTCCCTAAAAAATGGTCAAATGTTCTATTCAGCTTTAAGCTAATGAATAATCTTGCTGAAGAACTTGATGAAAATTTCACGGTAGAAATATTATTTAACAATCAACGTTTCGAAAGCAACGGATCTTCTTTTTTTGTGCCATACACATTACTTGATGAGGAAACTACAAATATTTTCACTTTCATAGCCCGCAATGATAATGATATAATTGGTACAGAGGAAATGGAAATCAATGTTCAAGGATGTAATAATGCCGATTTCTATGTATCAAGTAATGGGGATGACAGCAATGACGGAACAATAGATAATCCATTTTTAACAATTAATAAAGCTCTGGAAAAAGTTTCAAATGTAAGAAATATGATTGTTGTTCAAGGGGAAGTCACTGTAAATGATTCAACTATTATAAACGACAATTGTACAATATTGGGTTGTGGAAATGCCATAATCCATAATGATTTATCCAATAAGTTTTTCCACATTACTGGAAATAAAAATTTAACATTATCCCTGCTTGATATTACATTGGATAGCAATGGTGCTCAAACATATATCAAATCATCAAATTACACTAACAATAATGTGGATTACAATAATTATTTAACTGTGCTTGTGAATGGAGGAACTCCATTAATAAGTTTAAGTACAGATAAGCAGAATTACTTTACAAGTTATGATAATATTGTTGTTTCAGGAACAATGAAATCAAAAGAAAATAATGGGATTAAAAATGCCAATTTGAAAATCATACTTGCAGAAACTGTTATTGATACTTCAACAGATAATAATGGGCAATTTACTGCCACCATTCCTATACGGGAATTAATGAAAGGCGATTATGATATTGAACTTATTTTTGAAGGTTCAGACACTTATATATCTACAGAATTAACCCAATCTGTAGAAATAAGCAAAGAACCTATAGATATAATGACAGCTTATGGAAATTCCATAACATTAACCTCAACAGGCCACAATTCCGGAGAAACTGTGAAATTCTATAAGGATAACACAATCATAGAATCAAAAACAGCAGATTCCCATGGAATAGCAAGTTTAGATTATCTTCCAGAGTTTGGATTAACCACTATCTATACAAGTTCTGATGGAACTAGTGTCAATAATGAATGGATAATTGAAACATACCTTTCTATAAATGATTTGCCTACGGAATCATTTGTAACAAATATAGTTGTAAAGGATAACGGTGATCTCACAGTAGAAGAAACTCCATTAACTGACTTCCGCACTATCAATGATCTAGAGGATGTATTGCTGGATGTTTCAATAGATAATGAAAACATTTTCTTAAATAGGTTTAAATCTAATAAGAATGATGTGGATTATTTAGAACAAAACAACCTATGTTATGAGGACATTAAAGATCTATTCAATGCAATAATAAGTTTAAGCATCAGTGATGATTCATTAATTTGTACTCGTATGGGAGATTTAACTGAAGGAGAATAATCAATGCCAGAAAATATTGAAGAATTCGAAGAGATATACGAAGAAAATGAAGCTGCTGAAGATGTTGAATTGGAAGGAGAAGGGGAAGAAAATATTGAAATCATTAATGAAGATGAAACTATTCCTCTCCCCATATATGAGGGTGAATGCAAATCTTTCCACCAAGAACCATATATGACCCCAAATAATTATGATTTAACATTTGACCATAACAACATTCCATCTAATATCTCACCGGAAACTGCTAGATCTTTACAAATCAGACTGCAAAAACTAATGCCCACAAGCAAGATTATCCACTTAAAAATAGGGGATAACCAGATAAATCAAACTAATTTTTTAAGGATTAATACAAGAATGAAAGTAGATGGGCAGGAGGTAAAATTCATATGATGTTTAAAGGTAACTATAAAATTCACATTCCCATTCAAGGAATGTTCTTAAATAAGACAATAACACTACATAATCAAAACATCATCACTTTCCTCGGAGAATCCTTTTTCCTTAACAGAGCAATAGGGAATGAACTTTCTCCAATACAATATATTTGTCTAGGAAATAGTGCTAACATACCAAGAAAAAAAGATATCAACCTTGGCAATGAAACAATACGAAAAAAATGTGTCAAAACAGTAGATTTAGATAAAAAAACAATTAAATTATCCGCTAGTTTTCAAGCTAAAGAAATCCAAGGCACTAAGGAAATAGGAGTTCATAACGGGGAAATATTAATTACCCATGATGTTTATGATGACATAGACTCCTTTTTAACCGCAACCACTGGTGAAATAACAATAGATTATTACATTGAATTAAGCAGTGGAGCAATTAGAAATACTGAATGGGCACCAGTTTCAGGAATAAGTAATGTATACTATCTAGTTGAACCGAATAATGTTGTCGGAGTATTCGAAAACAACACTAAAAACGGATATACTAGAGCAAAAAGCATAATTGAAGTGGAAGAAAAGAAGGCAACATACTACTATAACAATACCACTAAAAACTTGTATATTCATACATCAACAAATTTTGCACCTACTGTTGAAGAAATAATAATACTTACAGGTGAATAATTTATGTCAAAATGTGCTGCAAATTATAAGAATCTCAATAGAATTAAATCGTATTCAGAGCAAGGAT
This sequence comes from Methanobrevibacter sp., assembly GCF_045577275.1. Taxonomy (GTDB): domain Archaea; phylum Methanobacteriota; class Methanobacteria; order Methanobacteriales; family Methanobacteriaceae; genus Methanobrevibacter. The sequence goes on along the minus strand of NZ_JAZNIB010000252.1, from coordinate 10,137 downwards.
ATGCTACGGTTCAATGGGCTAAACAAGTCTGTATGAATGATGAATGGTTAAGACAACAAGTAGAACAATTGAAATATTTGTCCCCTCCAGCAGTTAGAAAAAGGTTTGCACCTATTCTATTAAATCAGGATTACTCTTACGGATATATGATAAGCAATGGGGATAAAGTTATTTTCAGCAACAGCATAAGTGATGAGATCAATGTTGATTTCCAAAATATGAATCTTGTTGATGAAAATAAATCTGATTGTTCTTTTGAGACATATGTAGATAATTATGGTACTCATATAAGGGCTGTTGTTCCAATGGAAGAAGTTCAATCCACAGATTTTACTGTGAGAAACCATCAGGGCGGAGGAACCAATAGCTATTGGTATGTTGGTTTTGATAAAAACAAATCTTACCAGATAAGGCCTGATTGGATTAAAGACGAATTTGACCATGAAATCCCAGCTATTTGTAGAGCACAAACAATAACAATACCTGCAGGACTTATTGGTAAACTTGTTAGTGTAGATCTGCAAATACAAAATAACGGCACTACTGTGAGTAATTGGGGCAGTCCTTTGTATGTCCAAATTTTCAGAACAGAATTAAAGCATGTTGAAAAAACAGAATGGAATAAAAAACTCAAAAAAAGCGAATCTCACGATCCAAAACAATATGAAGACATATATTGGCCTATAGGCCATCCTCATAATGCATTAGCAACTGCAAAATACCAACCAAGCAAAACAAATCCTAGCTGGCAAAATTTCCTATTTGATAAGGCCATTGATGTGGGAAATGCTAATTCTGATGAACATTATGCTATTGTAATATCATCCCCTCTTAGCCATTGGGAACATTGTCCTCGTATTGGGGGTTGGGGCCGTAATTGTGCAAAAGCAAAAGACATGTCTGGTGATGCATTCTTGTCTGAAAACAATGGCAGAAGCTGGATTAGATATGGTCGTAACGATGATAAGGTAAAGGATTATAAAATGGGACAGTTAACCCCATCAGATTTTGCCTATCAATGTCATATTGACACATTCACTAGCGGACGTCACACAAGCACTGATTATTACCTCTACTTAAAACCAATACTTGCAAACCCTATAAAATCACTTAAAATTAGTGGAGAATATACTGGGGAAACAGTCGCTGACAATGAAGATGATAAATTCTTAGACTTTGAATTCAGCACAACTGGACAAGATGAAGATTGGACAAGCATTCGTAGTGGGGAATGGAAACATTTAACAGAAACAAGCCAAATCTTATTCATACGTGCTAAAATGAAAACACTTAGTGGCAGCAAAACACCAAGTATCGAGAATATGAGCATTGATCTTAAAACGGAATTGCCAAAAGAAATGTACGTTCGCACTCATTTTTATAATCCAAAATTATCCCCAATGATAGGTGCTGCATTGTGGGGTAGAATATATGCCCCATTTGAATTAAGCCCAAATGATAATGGTATTAATGCTTCTGCAGAAATTATCCAAGACAGGTTAGTCACTGAACATTTTACAATCATTACAGTAAGTGATTTATCAGATTATTTAGAATTGCTTGATTCTGAAGGCAACCCTATATTGGACAGTGAAAGTGTCATCGGTGTGGGAATTGACGATGATGACAGAGCAAGATATTTGTTTGATAATCCAACTGTAATTGAGTCATTAAAAAATTATAATGTTTATGTGAAACCTTACACCACAACAATAGATAATAAGGTTTTAACTTATTATCTCAGTTTTGATGGAGGGTTAGAAAATGAGGGAACCGATGATGAGAAACAAATTATCAGTGGCTTAAAATTGAATAATAGTCCAGCTTATCCAATTCAAGAATGCTTGCTACAACCTAGTGGTGGAGATGAAGTTGTAAGCTTTGGAGAATGGTATGATTACATAGTTGATTATGATGAGGACATCATAAATCTTGATAAAACAATTTTAACCAATATTCCTTCAGGAGCACTAGGAATCTCATACAACCCAGTTTTCCTACAAAATTTAACCTTGGAAGAGGTAGGCCAATCAATTGATGAGGAGACAGGATTAATTTCAGAAGGACTCATACTTGATTATTTCAAACAGGAATTTATCATTGATGAAACTAATGTTGAAACAAGGAGAGTAAGTCTAAGATGCGCTCCTGTAGACCCTATAAAACAGGTGATTATTAACAAAGACTCAGATAATGAAAAAGAGTTGTATGAAGATATTGATTTTAATGTGGATTATGATTCTAAAGAACTTGTATTCCCAATCGTGAATAATGATAATAAATCAAGTGTTCTACAAGTAAACGATACTTTGGAGGTGGTTTACACTCCAAATTTAGAGGATACAGGTATTTCAATAGGTTACCGTGCAATAAGAAATGATACAAATCATCAATGCACTATCAAACCAAACTATATAGAATATAAGGTGTGAATTATGGTAGATTTTAAGTCAAAAATTTATTATGCTGAAGAAGATGAGATAATAGGAGCGGAAGTTACTGTGTACTCCGAAGAAGGAGACAATATTGGGAGTATACAAGTAACAAGCAAAAAAGATTTTGATGATTTGAAAGCTAAGCTTGATGGTTTAGATGAAACTTACATCTCAATTGATAATTTGGAATCCACATTATCTAAAATTAGTGTTAATGCCCAAACATTAGACAATTATTCGTCTACTGATTTTGCATTAAAAGAGCATGAGCATCTGGATAAATATGCTCCCACAGACCATTCTTCCAAAGATAATGTGTATGGTTTAAGCAATCAAACTATGTATGGGCATGCAAAAATCATTAATAATCTTACAAGAAGCATCTATGCAGATGGAGAGGCTTTATCTGCAAAACAGGGATATGACTTAAACAACTTGATTGATACTCTCCGAACTGCTATTGGAACATGGCAAACTCAAAAGGTAGGCAGTTATGGAACTTTGAAGATCAATCCTTTGTTGAGAATGGTAATTTTCATTTATTATCGTGAAAGTTATACAGTTAGCAAAAACGTAACACTTCACTCAGGAGCCATACCTCAGCAATATCGTTTTACAGGCACTCAAAGAACATCTCCTTCTGATGCTTACACAATATTGGCAGTAAATAATGCCGGAGACATTATTCTAAAAACTAGCAAAAGCACATCCTATACTGGAGATATCAGAGGCACTTTTGTATGGTTATATTAAAGAGAAAAAATTAAGAGAAAATTTCTAAAACTTTTTTTTATCAAATCTTCAATGAGGTGAGGTTATTGTGGATTTAAATTTTGAAATTAAAAAACAAATTATTAAAAGATTAGATGAAAACATTTTGGTGAATAAATCTAAGAACTATGTAAAAGCAAATTTCACATTCTCTACAAAGGAATGGAGAGGTATAGAGAAATTTGTCATATTCAAAGACAGTTGGGGGCATGCATATACACAATCATTAGGACAAAGTTGTGATTGTACATGTGATGTGCCTAATGATGTTTTGAAAGGAACACACATCAAAATTAGCGTTTATGGTGGGGACAGAGTAACAAGCAATGAACTCACCATATTGCTTATCCCCTCTGGTTATACAACAGAGATAAGTCCTGCAAGCGAGGGATCAAAGGATGTTTTTGTCAAGATTTTTGAAGAGCTTGAATCTAAAATCGATCAAGTTGAATACACTGAAACTTCAATAGTATGTTATGCTAATAATGAAATTATTTGTGAAATACCAATAATCACAACAGTTGATGATGAATTAAGTGAAATTAGTCTGAATCCGGTGCAGAATAAAGTGATTAGCAATGCATTAAATAATAAAGAGGATATTTTTGATTTCGTTGAAAAGATGGATATTACAATACAGAATCTTATAGGGAGAGTTTAAAATATGAGCTTAAGCGATTTATACAATCATTTTAAGACTTTAACCAGTCAATGGCATTATTTGAAAAGTGAAGTTGATACAAAATTAAATGAAAAGGCAAATAGCAGCCATAGCCATAGTGATGCAACCACAAGCGCTTCAGGATTTATGAGCAGCAGCGATAAGACAAAACTAAATGGAATAGCCACTGGAGCTAACAAAACTACAGTAGATAGCAGCTTATCTGCCTCTAGCACAAATCCTGTTCAGAACAAAGCAATTAACACTGCATTAGGCAATAAGGTAGATGCAGTAAACGGCAAAGGTTTATCAACTAATGATTACACCACAGCTGAAAAAAATAAATTGGCCAATATTGAAAGTGAAGCAAATAAGACTACTGTGGACAGTGAATTGAGCAGTACCAGCACTAATCCTTTGCAAAATAAGGTAATCAACACAGAATTGGGTAATAAAGTTGATAAAGTCAATGGCAAAGGTTTGTCTACAGAAGATTATACTACTGCAGAAAAAAATAAATTAGCGGGCATAAATGAATCTGCTGATGCTGTAAGTTTCACAAGGAATTTAACTAGCGGCACTAAAGTTGGGACCATTACAATCAATGGGACTGATACTGATATTTACTGTAATAATGACACTAACACCACTTATACCCCTGCAAGCGCTACACCAAGTGCAGACACCACTTCTGGTGCTGTAGGAACCAGTGTCAAATATGCACGTGAAGATCATAAACACCCAAAAAGTTCACTCTATGCTGAAGCGAATCACACTCATGCTGCAACTGGAGTGACTGATTCTACCGCTCATGCAAACATTGGAACCAGTGCAGGAGCAAACCAGGCAACTATAAATGCAGCTATTGATACAAAAATGGGTAGTTTGTTAGGTGTGGAATTGATTGAAGTGGTTTCTACACGTCCTACCGCTTCAGCCAGTACTATGAATAAGTTGTATATGGTTCCAGAGACCACTGCAGGAACTGAAGATGTTTACGAGATTTTTGTAACTGTCAAATCAGGCAATAATTACAGTTGGGAGAAAGTTGACACTGCACGCATAGATCTTTCCGGTTATGCAACCATCACTGCATTGAATAATGGATTATCCGGAAAAGCAAATAGCACCCATGCACATGGAAACATTACTAGTGCTGGGGCCATCGGTTCTACAAGTGGCAAATTGGTTGTGACTGGTGCTAGTGGAGTGCTTACCGTTAGCGATATGGTTACTGAGATGAATAATGTTGTTGAAGACTTAATTGAATATGGTGGAACATTATAATATTCAATCTTAAAGGATGGTGATTATTTATGGCAAGCGTTGCCGAATTGTTAACAAATTTTAAAACTTTAATGCATCAATGGTTCCCTTTTACTACTGAAATGAATTCTGCTATCAATAATGTAGAAGATAGGATTGATGATGTTGCTCTAGAAATATTTAAGAAAACAGGGGTCATCGATAAATTAGAGGCCTGTTCCACTATAGTTGATCTTGAAACTGTAGTCCATAATGAGTTACAGATTCTCGCCGAGTCGTATGAGGATTGGTTAAGCGAGAATGGTGTGGAAGAATGCATATTATATGCTGTAACTGCTCATAGTTATGATAATGATACTGTTTTCATTGTTCTTGACCATTTCTATTTTTATGACTCTGCAGAAGGCACTGTTTCATTATTGAATGATTATGATGTTGAACTTGAAGCTTCCAGTTATAATGTCAATATTAATGGTTCTGTTACTTTGACTGCTACTTTAACTGATCAACTGGGGAATCCCATACCTTACAAGAATGTTGAAATTTATAAGAATGGAAGTTCGTTAAGCAAGGGAATAACGAACAATAAGGGCATTGTAATGTTTACGGTCACTTGCAATGCTGAAGGACTAATAACATTTAGTGCAGGAAATGCAAGCATACAAGTAAATGTAATATATGATACTGGTTGGGTGGACTTGTCAAGTCAGCTCTATTCAACCATATCTGCATATGAAAATTCAGCCAGTAACAAATTAAAGGCACGAAGAATTGGCAATATCGTACACCTGAGAGGAACACTCACCTATACTGGAACAAGTCAAATAGGCAATGGAGCAACTGCAACTCAAATAGCTCATGCGATTAGTAGTGAGTTCAGACCCATAACTTCAGAGAGGACTTTGCAACAAGCCAGTGGGAACAAGGTATTCCTTTTTTCTGTCAATTCCGATGGAACATTGAGTGTTGCAAGGACAAGGAATGAGAATGGAAGCACATATATCAGAAATGGCGAATGGATAAACATTTTTGTAACTTATATGGTATAAAAATCTTATGCAATCTATGGTGCAAAGATATGGTACAACCAATTACATAACAGTCTCAAGCGGAAGTTGGTTGAATATATATCTACATGGATGGTGGATTAATCTAATCTCCAGCATTTTTACTCGAATACTAGATTAACTCCATGAAGGTAATCTACTCTTCAAAGGATAAGTTTTAAGGAGAAATTTTTTTATGAAAGAGACGTCCTGTGAAAATTGTGCTTTTTATAATCCTGAAAGCCAATATTATTGTGATTTTTCAGATGAAAATCCAGTTATCTGCAGCGTGGAAATAAAAAAGATGAAAGAATTTAAAAAGAAAAAATTAGAGGTATCCTATAATGAAGATAAAGAAAAAATTAATTCTTAAAGAAGCAACAGAGATTAAAAGTTTCATTGAAAAAAACAGGAAATTGCCTTTATCCTGCACCCTCAGCAATACTCAATTAAGCGTATACTCCACTGCTTATTTGATGAGTGTTGCATTAAAGGATAAATTCAAATCAGATGCTTATAATCTCAGTCCAGTCATCATTTATAAAAATGCTCGTTTAACTGATACAGTTAATGAGAAGGTGATGAAAGAGGATTACTTGAAAATGACTAGTAATTTTGTCAATTTTTGTCATGAACATAAAAGAGTTCCAACTTACATTACCACTACAAAGTCAAAGGTAAAGGTGAGCTTTGAATTGTTCACATATTGTTTGGCTAAAATACTAACTTACTATCAAAATAATAAAACATTGCCCAACTATTGTAAGTTTAATAAGTCGGATTTGACAGTAAAACAAAACACCACTAAAACTAAAAAAACTACCAAAACAACATCTACATCAACCAGTAAAAAAGAACAAAACTCTTCTATTTTTGTTAGTGAAGGCCATTGCCTGAAACAAGGAAAAGATTGTCTTGGGCAAATAGATAATGTAAGTTGTGGAGTCCAGGCATTATGGGAACTCTTAAGGAAATTTGGAATTAAAGTTTCCAAAACACAACTGAAAAAATGGGCCGGAACCACCTCAGCAGGCACATCCCACCAAGGAATCAACACTGCCATTGCCATGGTGAACAAAAAATACAACGTTCATATCACTGTAGAATGGAAAAACTTTTCAGATTTAGGAAAAACAAGTAAGGAAAGATGGAAAAACCTGGGCAAACTTCTATCACAACCTAATGTTGGAGTACTATTGCATAATCTTTATAGGCTACTTTATGGCCATTATGAAGACATATGGAAAATATTATTGGATTCTTCCTCTACAAAAACCATGAACAGTTTAGGAGTAAGAAATGCAGATGGCAGTTTCCAAGGATATATTGAAGATAGGAGCTTCAAGAATTGGGAATCATATCTTAAAGGCATTTCCCAACCTAGCGTATGCATACTCAAATTCAAAAAATAGATGTGATTAAAAATGACTTATCTAAGATTATTGCAAAAATTAAACAACTTTTTTCATAGTATCTTTAAAGATGCAAGTTTTGTCATAAGCTTTCAAGCTTACATAAACACCAAACGCCATGAAAAAGACATTCCTGATAAAAGTGAGATTATCCACATTGATGAAGACCTAAACGAATATGTTCAATAAAAAAAATAAGGAGAAAAAAGATTATGGAAAGCTTAAAATACAAATCAAGATGTGTAACTGTAATTGTCACCATTGTTATAGCTGCACTTACCTACATTTCAACCATGAGTCCAGAAACCTTGGCAAGTTACCTTCCAGGATATGAAGGCTATGCTGCCTTGATCATTGTAATTGCCGCAGCACTTGTCAACCAATACAGTGAGGAAAAACGTGTTGAACGTGCCGAGGAATTGGCAATGCAAAAATCCACAACTGTATTGGGAGCTCCACTCGATGGTGGAATAGTTTTAAATGATGAGTATACTAGTCCAAATGATTCAGATGCTGAGGCAGAGAATGCTGATGTTTCTGATGATGGATGTTAATGAAGAAGTGGAAAAAATTAATTAAAGGATGTAAAAAAAAATTTTTAGGGGCCGGCTTGATAACATTACTGTTATGGGGTTTGGCCCCCTTTTTTTATTTTTAAGGGAGCCTAAGTATTATGGTTTCAGAGGAAAGAATAAAAACAAACCTGTTGCTGATGGATGAGTTAGATTATTGGGATGAGTTAACTGTAAAGGCCATTAATGACGAATGGACACTACGTTACTACAACCACATAATGAATCTCTTAAATAATCAGGTTGATGAATCAATCAAATGGTTGGACAGTGAAGAAGCAAAGGAACTCTTCTATGGAGAAGCAGAATACCAACATGAACTATTCAGAGCATTGGAAGACCAATGGGATGAAATCCTAGAAAACAAATATCCTAGCATTGAAGCCTTACTGCAAGAAGTTTATAATCGTGGAAAAGCCAAAGGGTATACTGAGATGAGAGAGCATATCCGTTTCACAGACACAGACAAACTAGCACTTGAATTCGTGACTAATTATAACTTTGCTTTAATCAGACGATTGGATGATGACACAAGGGAACAAATTAAGAACAATATCACAAGTGCAGTATTATCAGGTGAAAATCCTCGTAGCATAGCACCAAAGATTATGGATACTATTGGTACACGTCTTGAAGGATCAACATTCACGCCAATGCAACGTGCAGTGATGATAGCAAGGACAGAAATAAGTCGAACACAAAATACGGGAATACTCCAATCATATGTCAACGAGGGATACACAGAAGTGAAAATCCTGACAGCTGAAGACAGTAATGTCTGCTACACATGCTTATCCTACGCTTATGAATTCAACGAAGAAACTCCAGTAATTTTTGAAAACCATGGAAAAGAGAAAGTACATAACATTAAAGAGTTAATTAAAGGAGAAATGTTCCCTCCATTCCATCCAAACTGCAGATGCACATACCTATCAATATGGAAAAGCAAAGAAGAACCACCAATTGATGCAGAAGTTGTTGATTTAACTGTAGGTAATCAAATGAATTTAGACTCATTTATCCATAAGCAAGATAAATTTAAAGATTATTCTCAAAGTAAAAAAATTGCAAAAGAATTGGCTTTATCTTATGAAAGGGTAAATGGGAATGAAATATTTAAAGATTATAAAAATGGTGTTGAACTTAAGTTCAATAGAGAATTCCTAGAAAAATTGGATGAAATGAATTCAAATAATGAAATATATTATTCAAAATATGACATTCTAAAAATGTATAAAGATTCACCAAAACTATTTAAACAAGTTTCTAATAAAATATTATTTAGTACATATAATATGTCTGGTGAAGAAAATGCTACAGGATATTATAATGATAGAACTGAAACAATTACAATTCTTCCATTAGCATTTACAATTCCTCATTTTGAGCCTACTAACCTTAATTTAACTTTGTATCATGAGATGTCCCATGCGTTAGATCATAAAAAATCTAAAAATAATGGGAAATATGGATTATCCATAGAAGATGACACTTACTCCCTTTTTGTAGCTAATGATAAAAAATATCAAGAACAAAAATATGGTCAAGAATATTTTGTTTCAAATCATGCAAAAGATAAAGGGATTCATGAGGATTTTCCTGAATCTATGGCTATCACTGCATTAATCTTGGATGGGAAAAATGAATCAGCAATTTTAAGGTTGTCTAATGGTGAGAAATGTTCATTAAAATGCTGGAAAGAACGGTTCCCAAATAGATATGAATATTGTAAAAATATTTTAGAGAATCATACTTTAAAGAATTTTATAAAATATTATGTTGATTTAGAGGTTAAAAAATGCCAACTGTTAGGGAAATTCTAAAAGAAAACAATATTGAATTGGATATTTCTGAAATTGCTTTAAGTTTTGTTTTTGAAGGAAACTTCATATTTACTAAAACAGAAATGGTACAAAAAGGGGATCAATGGAATCATCCTAATGAATTTGTTTTGGGGTACTTTTTTTTTGATGG
>NZ_JAZNIB010000251.1:0-4861 GCF_045577275.1 Methanobrevibacter sp. | reverse complement strand
AAAATTATAAGCTCATTTTAATGTTAATTTTTAAAAATAGAAAATATAGAAAATAATAGAAAATATAAAAAAATTGATAAATATAAAAAATTAGAAAAAAAGAAAAAAATAAAAGAAATAATTATTTTTTTAAATTACTTCTGTTCGCAAATAGCCAGTTACACCATAAACTATTAATACAATACCTATAATGATAGTGATTAATATAGGATTGTTTGATGCAAACATTGCAACGAATAAAACAACTATTCCTAATACTAAACTGATTATAGAACCAGTCTTATTAAAGGTTGATCCTCCAAGTAATCCGAGTACGGCTGCTACAATCAACATAAATCCTACGATATAGAATTGTAATCCGACTAGGAAGGAAATTGCATTGGTTCCAAATATGAATGCTAATCCTAAAATGATCATTACAACACCAAATATTGCTGCAACGGTTGAATATGCTGGTGAAATGTCTTTAGAAATCACTCCAGTGTATGCTAAGAGTATACCGAAAATGAATACACTTGCACCAATAAGGATGGAAATTAGATTAGCACTAAACATTGGGAATATTATGAATATTAAACCAATAATAATGGAAATAATTGACATAATTTTATATGATTCCATTTTTTCACCTCATTAGTTTGAATTATTTTATATTCTATTATTAAATGTATATAAAAATTATTATTTTTTAATAAATTTTTATGATTTCATTTATTTCGATTAGTGTTTGATTAAAATTCAATTTTTTTATGATTTTCTTTTTTAAAAAATTATTTAAACTATTAAAAATTATATCATATTAAATATAATTATAAAAAACATAGGTGTTAATATGGATTTTGATGAAGTAATTAGAACAAGACGTAGCATAAGAGAGTATGCGGATAAAGAAGTGGAAGATGAAAAAATAGAAAAGATATTAAAATCCGCCATGCAGGCACCTGGAAGCAGATTAGGTGCAGAACCTTGGGAATTTTTGGTAATAAAAAATAAGGAAACACTTGCTAAGATTGGAGAAATCAAACCTCGTGTAACCAATGCACCAGTAGCCATTCTTTTGATTGCAAATATTGAAAGGTCTTTTTATAAATTGGTATGGCAACAGGATATGAGTGCAGCAGCTGAAAACATGCTTCTTGAAGCTGTCAATCTCGGTTTAGGCGGTTTATGGAATGGTGTCGCTCCTGAAGAGGAAAGAATGAATGCCATCGGAGAGATTGTTGGCTTGCCAAAAGATGATAATTTAAAGCCATTCTGCATAATCACTCTTGGTTATCCTGCAGATGGTTGGGAAAATAAGTTTATGGATAAGTTTGATGAGTCCAGAATACATTATGAAACTTATTAACTTTAAAAATCTTAATCTATTACTTATAAAATTTTAAGAGCTTAGGATGAATTTTATGAAATACAACTTTGATTCAATAATCGATAGAAAAAACACCAATTCACTGAAATGGGACTTGTTTGATGATGAATATCCAATGTGGGTTGCAGATATGGATTTTTATGCAGCTCCATTCATTTATGAATCAGTAAATAGGAAAGCAAAGCACGGAGTTTATGCTTACTCTTTTGTAAATGATGATGTTTTTGATTCCTATGTCAATTGGTGGAAGAAATATGGTCTTAAAATGCAAAAGGATGAATTGCTATTTGCAACAGGGGTCATGCCTTCAATCGCAAGTATCATCCGTGCATTTACTGATGTGGGAGACAATGTCTTAATTCAAACTCCTGTTTATCATGTATTCTTTTATGTAATCTTGGATAATGACAGGAATGTGGTTGAAAATCAATTGATTTACGATCCAAAATCAGATGATGTGGAAACTGCTTACACAATTGATTTTGATGATTTGGAAGAAAAATTCAAGGACCCAAAGACCAAGCTAATGCTTTTGTGCAATCCACATAATCCTATTGGAAAGATTTGGGATGAGGAAAGTCTTGAAAAGATAGCTGCTTTAGCAAACAAGCACAATGTCATTGTTGTATCTGATGAAATCCATTGCGATTTGACTGATCCTGATTTGAAATATGTCCCTTTCGCATCTTTGGATGAAAAACTATCAAACAATAGCTTTACTTGCATCTCACCAAGCAAAACATTCAACATTGCAGGGCTCCAAAGTTCTGCAGTCTTCACTAGAAACAAGGAACTTTATGAAATATTGGGACGGCAATTAGCTCTTGATTACTTCAATCATCCGAACATATTCTCAATAGATGCTACAATTGCAGCATATAAAAGTGAAGATTGGCTAAATGAATTGAGAGAAGTTCTATTTAAGAATAAGATGATTGTTGATGAATTCTTAAAAAGTGAAATTCCTGAAATAAAATTGGTTCCTGCAAATGCAACATATCTTTTATGGTTGGATTGCAGTCAGTTAAACATTGGGGATTTTGAAGATGGATTTTCAAATGATTTGTCCGAATTCTTAAGGGAAAATGTAGGTTTATTCCTATCTCCTGGAGTTCAATTTGGACAAAATGGTGATGATTTCTTAAGAATGAATATTGCCTGTCCACAAGAATTGTTGCTTGAAGGATTGAATGCATTAAAAATAGGAATTGAAAAATATAAAATCAAATAATTATTTTGAAACATAAAAATTAGGTTTTTAAAATAATAATTTTGAAAATGCAAATTATATTCTTAATTTTAATTTAAAAATTAATTGTAAAAAAATAATAAAAAATAATAAAAAAATAAGTAAAAAAATTAAATAGTGGAGAAATTAGATTATTTTAATTTCTCTTCCCACTCTTTTTCTCTAAATCCAGTAAGACATACAACATCAGTCTCAATTATTGGACGTTTTACAAGCATGCCTTCACTAGATAAAATCTTCAATTGTTCTTCTTCACTCATTTCAGGCAACTTGTCTTTTAATTGCATCTCTCTGTAAATTTTACCACTAGTGTTGAAGAACCTCTTGAGAGGTAGTCCACTTTTCTCATATAATGCCTTCAATTGATCAAAATCTGGGTTGTCTTCAACAATATGCTGTTCATTATATTCGAATCCATTTTCATCTAACCATTTCTTTGCCTTTTGGCATGTACTGCATCTTGGGTAGTAAATAAATAACATTTTCATTCTCCTATAATTTTAAAAAAACAATTTTTTGTTCTTATTCTTATTTCTATATTTGAAATTTATAAATTATTCTAATTATTGATTAACTTTGTAAACTAAAGACTTTTATCATATTATTTTCAAATTAATATTAGAAAAATAAATAATATGAAATTAATTAAAAACAATAAGGTGATATCGTGAGTATTTTAGTTGCTTATTATTCAAGAACAGAAGTTACAAAAAAATTGGCAGAAGCTATTGCAGCAGAAACTGGTGCAGATATTGAAGAAATCGTTTCTCAAGTGAAATATGATGGCAAAATCGGTTTTGCACGTGGTGGAAAGGATGCCATTTCAGAAAAGATCATTGATTTAGGACCATTCGAACATGATGTTTCAGATTATGACTTGGTTTATTTAGGAGTTCCTGTATGGGCTGGAAAAGCTGCAAACCCTATGATTTCATACATTAAGCAAAATCAAGGAAAGTTCAACGATGTAAAATTCTTTGTAACTGCAGGTGGAAGCGGTTTTGAAGGTGCAATTGAACAAATGGAGAAATATGTGGGCAAAGCTCCTTTAAAAACATTAACTCTTGTTACAAAACAAGTTAAACATGATGAATTTGATGAAGAGTTAGCTTCATTTATAGAATAAACTAAAATTTTAGTTTTTTTAGATTTTTAACCTTATACATTAACTGATTTAATTATTAACCTATTAAATTATTTATTTCGTAAAATAGAAAGATTTAAATCGTTTAAAGATAATTAATAATATTAACAGATTTTTATTCACTTAAATGTTAATAAATGTAAATTAGGTGATATAATGTCAATTTATGATTTTGAAGTAAAAGACACTCAAGGAAACATGGTTTCCTTAAGTGAATACAAAGGAAAAGTATTGTTAATTGTCAACTCTGCTACCAAATGTGGTTTCACTCCACAATACACTGAATTGAATGAGATCTTCAATGAATTCAAGGATGAAGGATTTGTCATTTTAGATTTCCCATGCAACCAATTTGGTAATCAAGCTCCTGGTACTGGAGAGGAAATTGCAGCTACCTGCCGCAGTGAGTATTTGGTTCCTTATCCAATCTTTGAAAAGATTGAAGTGAATGGTGAAAAAGAAGAGCCATTATACGCTTACTTAAAGCAAGAGCAACCATTTAAAGACATCACTGGGGATGGAGCTAGAAAATTGAAAATGGTCCTTAAGGTAATGGACAGACATTATAAGGACAATGATGACATCAAATGGAACTTCACTAAGTTTTTAGTTGACAGAGAAGGAAATGTTGTAAGAAGATTCGAGCCAACTGAAAGTTTAGATGATGTTAAAGCTGCTGTAAAAGAATTATTATAATTCTTTTTTTCTTTTTTTCTTTTTAACTATTTTTTTATCTCTTTTAATTGTTATTTAGACTATTTTTCAGTTTAAACTCTTTTTTAATTTTAAAACTTAAATCGATAAAGTTTTAATATTGCATTTATAAATAATATTTTAGTGGTTAGATGAAACTTGATATTAATACTGAAACTTGCACTGGATGTAAATTATGTGAAACCGTATGCATTAGGGACAATATTGAAATTATTGATAAGAAAGCGGTTGAAGTGGATAACGGTGATTGCTTTGACTGTGGGCATTGTTTAGCTATTTGTCCAACAGGCAGCATATCCTTAATTGCATATGAAGATCAAAAAGAACGTGTTGAAGATTATAATCCTCGTGAAATTCCAATCAATTCTGAAGATTTATTGCAATT
>NZ_JAZNIB010000250.1:0-9718 GCF_045577275.1 Methanobrevibacter sp. | reverse complement strand
CGGAAGTTGCTTCATTGTAGTTAGCGGTTGCAGCAACCTTAGCAACAACAGTGTGTTCACCAACACTTAAACCAGACACAGTAGTACCAGTAATAGCAGTTCCATCTACATAATAGGTAACAGCACCATCATCATCACTAGGAGTAACAACACTTGACAATGTAGCAGTTTCACCAAACTTGATAGTTTCCTTATCAGCAGAAACAGTGACAGTGGCATCAGCCTTGTTAACTACAACAGAACCAGTACCGGTAGCTTCGCCATAATTGTCATTTCCAGCAAATGTTGCGGTAATAGTGTAACCTTCTGCATTAGTAGCTAAGCCACTTACAGTAAGGGTTCCTACACCATTGGTTACAACTACATCATATTCTTTGCTGTCTACGGTTACTTTTACAACACCACTGATCTTTTCACTGATTACACCATCTAATCCAATGTTGATTACAGCATCATCACCATAGGTGATTGGATTTACAGTGACAGTAACAGTTGCAGCTGGAGTTGCTTGTTTTACAGTGATTGTTCCATTAGCAATAGCTACATCATAGTTTTCACTGTATGAACAGACTGCAATTACATTGTAAGTACCTACATTTAAACCACTTACAGGAAGGGTTCCTTGTCCGTCAACAATATTTACTGGGTAGTAAGTGCTTCCAACAGAGACAATAAGACCAGTCATACTTAAACCAGTTTCACCATCTTTTAATGTGATTTTTACATTTGCGGTATCTCCATAGGTTATTTCTTCACTTGAAACAGTTAAATTGAGTTGTGGTTTGTTAACAACTACAGTAGCTGCCTTATCAATGCTTATAGCTTTATAATTTGTAGTTTCATCAGCAGTTACAGCAACATAATGAACTCCTACAGGGATTTCATCAAGGTTTACAAGTTTGGAACCGCCATCTTCAGTGATTTCTACAGTATAATCTTTACCATTAACAGTGATTATGTAAGTACCAGCAGCACTTGCAGTTACAGTTACATTTGCATGAATTGGGTAAACTACAGTAGCACCGGTTACGGTTACATCAACATCAGCTTTTGCAATAGTGAAAGTGAATGTAGCGTTTTTACC
Source organism: Methanobrevibacter sp. (assembly GCF_045577275.1). GTDB lineage: Archaea > Methanobacteriota > Methanobacteria > Methanobacteriales > Methanobacteriaceae > Methanobrevibacter. Next base: position 8,634 of record NZ_JAZNIB010000250.1, on the reverse strand, counting down.
TTTGTAGTTTTCGTCACCGAGATATTCTGCACGAATTGTGTGAGTTCCTGCATCTAAAACAGCGGTAGTGAAAGTGTTAGGATAAGCAATTTCAGTACCGGTAGCAGCACCGTCTACATAATAAACGATATTACCGGTTGCACCGTCAGTTAAAGTAGGAATGATCTCATTGGTTTCACCGTAAGTGATTCTGTTGTCACCGTCAATGACAAATTTAACATCAGCTTTTGTTACCTTATAGGTTCCGGTTGCACTTGCTGCAGTGTAATTTTCACTTTCAGCAACATTTACTGTTACAGTGTAATTGCCTACGTCCATTGTAGGAATAGCAACGGTTCCGGATCCTAAGGATACTCTTACTTCGTAATCATCTTCTCCAACATATATGGTGTATACACCATCTACATTAGAGTTAAGAGTGATTTTTCCGGTTTCAGGATAAACGACTTCAGCTCCAACAATGCTTAAAGTAAGTGTAGCTTTTTGAACATTGATTAGGAGTTCGAGAGAAGTGCTTCCTTCGTATTGTTCATTTCCACCATATTTTGCAACAATTCTGTGTTCACCAGCACTTAATCCGGTTACAATCAAGTCTTCACCAGCTTCTAATGCAGCATAGTTTTTGCCGTCTACAGTGTAGATGATAGTACCAGTTGCATCATTAGGAGTGATTGTAGCTGTTACCTTTACATCTGTTCCATAGGTAGGAGTTGTAGTGTTTGCAGTAAGGCTAATGGTTGATTGAGCTTTGCTTACAGTGAAAGTGGTTAAATTATAAGCATCGTGATATTCATCATTTCCAACGTGAGACAACATTGCCAAATAAGTACCTTCCGGCAATTCGTCAAGTTCCACTTGTCCAGTACCACCAGTAACTGTCACTTGATAGACTTTTTCACCTACAGTAACATTATAAACATCATCTAAGCTTGCATTAACAATAGCAATAGCTTTATTTGGCAAGGTGACATTTGCTATAGTGACGTTTAATTCAATGGTTCCTCTAGTGTTTTGGTAAATGTCTAAAGGAATTACTTGATTATCTACATATGCAGTAATTGTTCCCTCACCTGCAATTGTGAAATTAGAACTTGCAGAACCAGTGAAATTACCAGTAGGAGTTGTAATTCTTGCTTCACTTCCACCACCAGTAATGGTTAACAAGTATTCACGTGCAGGCAAGACACCACCTGCAGGAATTTCAGAACCATCAAATAGGGAATTTAATGAAACTTCAATAGTGGTTGCAGAAGTTTGTTTTAATTTAAGAACATAATACTTTTCAACAAGACTAAGATAATTTCCTACACGTACAGAACTAGTATTATAATGGTTTTCACCCCACCAGTTATAATCAAAATTAAACTCTCTTAAATATTGGTCTGAAGGGGTGTATATTATTCCACTAGCCGCAGTATTATTTACAAATGCATTATAATTAAAAGTTGAATTCGCATAATAATAAGTATAAAATACATTACCAGTTCTACCAGAGTATAAATAAAGAACTGCACCTCGATTAACTGCATTATTTCCAATATAAATTGAATTATAACTATTTACAGGTGTGTTTCCATCCTCTGAACCACCAGCATAGAATATTCCTCCATCATATGCAGTATTATTAATAAATGTAGAATTGTGAACCACTATACTAGCACCATTTCCAGCATAGATAACCCCTCCACGGCGGCCATTTGCAGTACCTGCAGTATTATTAATAAAATTAGCATTGTTAATATTTACTGTAATAGCCTGATTTTGAGCGCTAATTACACCACCATAATAATTATTATTATTTGCTTGAGCAACACAATTTTTAATGGTGACATTATTTAAAGTAATAGTATAAGCCCCATTAACTCTAAATAAAGAAGCAGCACCTGCTCCATCAATAATATGGCCATTACCGTTAATAACTATATTTTTATTAAGAGTATAATATCTGTTATTACCAGTAGTCCACTTATAATCATTTTGCAAATCAATAGTAGTACCACTATTAAAAGTAGTAAAAAGTTGATTAAATGTAAGATCAGGTTCGCCATCAGCACCTAACGGTTCAGCTTTCAACGCATTCTTCGGACTTGAAGCATCAGATACGACAGCTTCTTCACCATCGTCTGAATCACCTTTAAGTCCTGTGTCTGATATGACGTCTGTATCGGCGTCATCTAAATCACTTGAGTCTCCTGTATCAGTCACAATGATATCATTTGACTCATAATTAATTTCATCAGTTACAGGTGCATCATCCACCGTCTGCACTTCATCAATTGCTGCTACGCTTGCATCATCAGTTACAGCCGTATCTTCAGCTGCACTTACTGCGCCTAAAGCGAGCAATGTGATAAGCACGAGTGAAATCAGCACACTTATCTTTTTAGATTTTTTCAAAAGAATTCCTCCAAAAAAGCATACCTTTTAACATAAGCATAATTTTTCATTTTTTTCTTCTTTGAGATAAAATGGGGCATTTAAGTCATCATTAAACATTTAAGTGAGTGATCAAATCACTTGAAATGGTTAAATACTTTAAAAATAAAGGAATTTGAATGAATGTGACTTCATAAAAACTCGATTATTTTTAAAATAATATCTAACTTAAATAACCCACCTTATCTCATGAAAAACTATACCATATCGAAAGATACACCCCTTCACTATATTAGTTCGCTATTTATATAACGATATATTTTTATATAAAATAATATAGGTAAAATTATTTTTATATAAAATGGTATATAAAACTTATTAAATTATTCTCAGACTCATTCAAAAAATACTTAAATTGGTTAGTTTCCATTCAAGTATGATTGAAAAAAACAAACAAAATTAACTTATTGTTTTTTATTATTAAACATTGTTCAAAAGATATATGATGCAAGTAGGCACTTGCATATCTATGTTTTAATTGGATTAAAAAAATGTTAAAAAACAAGTAATTTTTTTAGACAAAATATTAAAAATACACGGACATTTTGATGAAAAATATTTAAGAAAATTAGAGCATAATTGTGTCTAGAAATATGAGAAAAATAGAGCGTAATTCGTGCTTAAAAATAATAAAATAGTTGAAAATCAATAGTGAAAAACTATCAATTTTCATATAATAAAATTTGTTTAAGTTAGTTTCAAAGTAACCTTTTTAGTAACTTCTGCATATGTGTTTGTAGCAGGTGCTTTCACTTCTACTGTGTAGGATCCTGCCTTGGTCAAACTTACGTTTACCTTTGCCACACCGCTTGAGTCTGTCTTAGCAGAATATGTCTTTCCATTTACAGTGAACTTGACTGTTTTTCCTACAATGGCTTTTCCTGCCTTTGTCTTATAGGTAGCAGCCAATGTCTTGGTCTTTGCACTTGCCTTATAGGTCTGGCTTGATGCACTCAAAGATGCCTTTTGCTTGTTGACAGTAATCTTAAGCACTTCAAATGATCCATCATAATTCTCATCACCTAAGAAAGCGATTGCAAAGGTGTATGGACCTGAGTTTTGAAGGTTAATCTGCAATCTTGCCTGACCGCTTGCATTAGTTACCCTATTGTATACGTTTGCATTGAATCCAATGGATACATCTTTTCCTTCCAAAGGTCTTCCTTTTTCATCAACAAGTGTCCAAGTGAAATATTCACCTATTCTGCCGTCTTCAGTTACATTGATTGCAGTAGTTGTCATGTTCTTGCAAACAATTCTGGTCTTCAATTTGCTGACTACAATTGGAGCTGTAGCAAAACTTGAAGCATATGTGTCATCTCCATCAAACTGGGCGATTGCAACATACTTGTTAGCGCTTAGATTGGTGAATTTCGCTTGACCTACACCGTTTTCTACAGTTATGTTTTGAACTTGATCGCCGATTGAAAGTTTTACAACACCATTTAAGAGAGTTCCATCACTTGCTTTCAATGTCACAACGGCATTTTCATCTTCACCGTACTTGATGTCAGATACAGTGATGACCATTTCGGTAGGTACGAGGACATTTCCTAAAACTGAGAAATCAGCACGGGCAACAGTTTCAATGATGAACCTATTGTTTTTGGAATCTGTAAAGTTCTCGATAGCTAGGGTGTAATAACCGGACAATAGGTCCTTGAGCTCATAAGTGAAATTGCATCCATTGAAGTTTTCAATGACAAATCCAATGTCTGTAAAGTCCCTTTTGGCATCGACCTTGAGATCGTTTGGACTGCTGTACACTCCCCAATTGAAGTTACCTGTAATGACTGCATCATCACCGGATGGATATATGTCACCATCTGCCTTTATGGAAACGTTTGAAATCACAAATGTGTTCTCTTCAATGTTCAATTCTGTCACATTAAATATGTTGAACGCTGCAGGGTCCCCATCATTGTTTTTAAAGTATGAGCCTGTGATGTTTCCTTCATTACCAAACCATAGGATTGCTGATACGCCTCCAAGATTTGAATCGAAAGTTGAATTCTCTAGCCTACCTTGAGCACCATACCAGAAAATGGCATTTCCAGGCATATTTTCTCCAGCCTTATTTGAAGTGAAATTACAGTACTTTACAGTGCAATTCGCTCCCTGAAGGAATATTGCTCCACCATAGCTTGTCGCTTCATTTGAGATAAATGAGCATTCCTCTATCTTGCCGTCTTGACCTTCTGCCCATATTGCACCTGCAGTTCCATCAAGGGCCTTGTTTGATATGAACTCAGAACTCATTATGACAAGAGAAGAACCGTCTTCAGCATAGATTGCACCACCGGAAAGGGTAGCGATATTATTGGTGAAATTGACACACTCGCAAGCGAGTTTGCCTCCCTCTTTAACTAAAACAGCTCCGCCTTTTTCTGATTTACCATTTGTAACAGTGATGTCCTTCAAGACTACAACCTTATCTGCAGTGACTGTAATGAAGTTGTTAAGGTTTTCACAGTCAAAGACAACGTTCAATCCTTCTTGGGCTGCAATGTTTATGCTTTTTTCAATTATGAGACCAGTGTTTTGAATGCCTTTGTATATACCTTCCTCTATTACGGTAATGTTGTCTCCTTCAATGGCAGCTGCAATAGCTTCTTCAAGTGTTGGATATCCGAGACCATTTGATAAGACTACAAATGGACCGGTTTGCGCCTGTCTAACTATGTTGAATCCTTCCCAAACGTTGTATCTTGGGAAGTTGACTTCATCAAAGTAAATTCCAATCAGGTAGTATCCTTCATCGAAGATGTTGTCATAGGTAAATGAGCCGTCTCCATCATCTACACGGATTCTTGTCTTGTTTAGTATCTTATCAGTGTCGACAGTTGGATTGAATTCATCAGGATCCACTTCATCTCCGTTTACGATATAGACATTGAAATATCCACCATAATATGGATTGTTGAAATCAAATGGATCATAAACTTCAAATTTCACAAGGCCAAGAGGTTCACCATAATCGATGTCATTGTATGCACCTTGACCTTTGGTAATGTCTATTTCCATTTCTGCTTCATATGGATAGACTGTAAGGGATTTTTCAACTGTTTTTGGAGCATAGTTGTCATCTCCGGAATATGCGATTGTGACGCTGTCCGGGAACCTTTGCACTCCATCAACCCATTCATCTCTAAAACTTGGCCACAATAGGACTTCATCAAAGGTCTTTTGATTGCCATCTACAGTTATTGATGTGGCACTGCTTGCAGTAGCTACACCACCTGCAACAGGTATGTTGTAGATGAATGTTCTAGGATTTGGATCCTCTGGAACGCATGTGTCCACTATGGTAACTTTTACGCTACCTCCTGCATTGGTTTCGTTGAATGTAATTGTGAAATTGCATACGTCTCCGCCGTATAGCTTTTCCTGACTAAGGTCGATTGTCACATCTTGGGTTCCAGCACCTAAATTGTCTTCAGAACCGCTTGTAGAAGCTAAAGGAGCTTTTGGAGTCACATCGGATTCAGTATTTGAAATAGGTTCAATATCTTCCGTTACTGTAGCATCATCAACTGAATAAGGTGTGGATGATTCTGTATCTGCAATGATATTGTCTGAGGAAAATGATACATCATCCACACCCTTATCAATTTGATCTGTCATGACTGAATCATCAATCATGCCATCATCTGCTGCGGAAGCAGATGACATGGCAAGAATCAATGTCACAAATAACAGAAGAGATAAAATGGTTTTGAACCCATTTTTCTCTTTGTACATGATTAACTCTCCTTAGGGTTTTTCCTTATAATATAGGATTTAAGTCTCCTTAGGATTTAACTACTTTCAACTTGTATATTGCCATAGCAGAACCGTAGGTAGTGTCTCCACCATAGGATGCCACAACTGAGTAGGTCTTCTTAGCAGTCAAGGAAACAGCTATTCTCACAACACCTGTTGCATTTGTTCTTCCGGTGTATGTCTTACCGTTAAGTGAGAATGTGACTATCTTATTAGCCAATGGCTCATCGCCAGCGGTAAGGGTTGCTGTTAGGTACTTGGTTTCTGAAAGACCGTATGTCACATCAACTACAGTCAATTTGGTAGCTATAGGTTTTACAACCACATCGTATGAAGCGGTAGATGCCTCATAATCAGCTTCACCTGCATATGATGCGCTTATTGTGTAGGTTCCTTGATTTGCCATGTTGATGTCCACTGTGAACTTACCGTCTTCATCACTGGTTCTTTCAAAGGTTTGACCATTGAATGTAAGTGTGACGGTTCTACCTGCTAAGATATTGCCGTTTAGATCTTTTAAGGTAAATTCCATGGTTCCAGCAACATTTGCAGTTACTACAATGTCTTCACTTTCGATGACAGTTCCTACTTTGCTTACATCAAAGGTTGCTTCTTTGCTTGTTGGCTTGTAGGTTTCATCTCCAGCAAATGAGACAGTTGCTGTGTAGTGGCCTACAGTTAAGTCAGAGAATGCTACGTATCCGATTCCATCTGTACCAATGATAACCTGTTTTGTTGTTTCTCCAACTTTGACATCAAGAGTGCCTTCCACTGGATTTCCTTCTGAATCTGTTAAAGTTACTGCAATTTCTGCATCTTGACCGTATATGATGCTTGCAACACTTACAGTAATGATAGCTTCGTTAGGAGCACTGCCTTTAGTGATTTCCTTGCTTACAGAAACGCTTTCATAGTTATCATCAGCAACTGAGGTTGCTTCTACAGTGTGAGTTCCAGCAGTTAATGAACTTGCATCATAGCTTCCTTGACCGTTGGTGATTGTTACAGGAATAGCTGTACCATCATCAATTACAAGGTTTACGGTACCGTCTAATGGAGTGTCGTCGCCACCTGTTAATGTGACAACAATCTCATCTCCTACAAGTTCTACATCCAATTTGGCATCAGTGGCCTTGTTAACTACAACTTTAGCATCTCCATCGTATCCTGCACCATTGTAGTTGTCAGTTGCAGCAACTGAGGCATAAATGTCATAACTGTTTTCATTTGCAGCTAAGCCACTAATGGTAAGGGTTCCTTCACCATTTTCAATGTTTACAACATAATCGGTGCTGTCAACATTTACAATAGCTGTAGCGGTTAATCCTGTATCTCCATCATAAAGGGTTACATCGATAATGACATCTTCACCATAGGTGTATTCATCTTTTCTTGGACTTACATTGATTACAGGGCTTGCTTTATCAATGATGAATGAATCAATGTAGTTATAGATATCATTGTAGTTGTCAGTGCCTTTGAAGTTGACCCAAATTGTGTAAAGGGCAGCTTCATAATCTTCTAATGTGAAAGTTGCAACACCATCTACAAGATGTTTCTTGATGGATTTTTTACCCATGATGTTCAATTCGATTTCTTCAGTTAATTTTTCATCGGTAGTTTGTGGAGTGATTGTAACTGTTACGATTACATCATCACCATAAATGTATCCATCTTTATCAAATTCTACTGTTATGTTTACATTAGCTCTGCCTACATCGAATCTTTCCTCTTGGATACCGTATTCACCGTTAAACCAATAATCGAGTGCATAGTCTTCATCATCAAGTTGGATGGTGACTCTGTAGCTTCCTGCATTCAAGTCGGATAAGTCAATAGCTTCACTGTGACCATCGTTAATTGCTACTGAATAAGTGTCGATTAATTCAGCGCTTTCAACACCTTCATCGTCCCAAGTGAGTTTGTAGACTTTGACGATAGCATTTGTATTATATTCAAAGAGAACATCTTCTTCTGCATCATCATCCCAATGGGTTAAGTCGAATTTGAAGATACGTTCTTGACCGTATTCAGTCCAATCTCTACCTTCTACATTAGCATGGATGTTGTCTTGGTAAATCTCGAAGTATCTTATAGCATAATCGACATCTTCACTTAAATCATCATCCCATTCTTCAAATGCGTAATTAGGGTCATCAAGTGTGACAGTGACTTTGTATTGGCCTACTTTCATGTCTGAGAAATCAATAGCTTGGATTTTTCCACCGCTGATTTCCACTGGAATGGTATCAACTAAATCATATTCTTCAGTATCATCATTCCATTTGTAGACTTTGACAGTAGCATCGAAGTCATGTACAAATAGTTCTCTGACATCATCGTCAGTTTCCTCATCATAATGGGAATGCCATACTTCAAAGCTGAAATCATGTTCGTCACCGAATCTGGTTGATTCCTCACCGATTACATTTTCAA
>NZ_JAZNIB010000249.1:0-2622 GCF_045577275.1 Methanobrevibacter sp. | reverse complement strand
TGATGAAATTATTATTATTAATTATTATTATTTTAATAAAGTTTTAAAAAGAGTTGCCTTATTAAAATATTATTTTTAAAAAAAGTAAATAAAAAAAGGATATATTTAGTATAAATATAAATCCTTAGTCACTATCATTGCTTCAGTATCCTTTTGGATTCTTGCAGGGCTTTTATTGTCAGTATTTAAGTTAAACTGCTGAACTACCCTTGCACCTCTTGCCCTAATCTTCATCTCCATCTTTTCAAGTGCACCTTCACTATTGGAATTGCTTGTAGTAAACAATACAACATCCTTTCCACGTAAGTTGCATCTGTCAATTAATGTTATGATTGCAGGGGTTGGGTTGCTTGCCCAAATTGGGGTGCCGATATATACTGTATCATATTCTTCAAGATCAAGGGTAGGAGGATAAATTTCTGTCTTATTTTCTCTAAATGCATCAATAGTAGAGCTTAATCTATTTCTAATTCCGTCACGTTTTTTTAAATCCCTGATTTGACAGATATCGCATTTAAAATTAAGTGCAAGTGTTTCTGCAACCACTTTTGTTTTTCCACCATCTGAATAGTATAATATTATTCTTTCCATATTTTTACCCCTTGAACTATTTTATAAAAAATAATCTATTTAAATATTTCCCTAAGGAATATCTAAATAGTTATTTCCTAATTAGTTAAGTAAATTGAACTTGCTTATGGGTGCATTCCAAAGAAGTCCAAACCTGCCTTTTCATCAAATCCGCACATGATGTTCATGTTATGAACAGCTTGGCCTGATGCTCCTTTGACTAAATTGTCAATAGCTGAAATGATGACCAATCTTCCGGTCTCATCAATTTCAAAGCATCCGATTTGAGCATAGTTGGATCCTCTAACACTGCTTAAGCGTGGAATCTCTCCATCTTCCAATATTTGGATGAATGGCTCTCCTTTATAGGTTTCCTTATAGATGTTCAATACCTCTTCACTTGTGATGTCTGCTCCATCAACCAAGAAACAATGGTTGGTGGTAAGTATTCCTCTGATTACTGGCACCAAATGAGGTGTGAATGAAATCTTGACATCTGAAAATGCACCAAGTTCCTGTTGAATCTCAGGCATGTGTCTGTGTTGGGTTACCTTGTAAGGGTTTACATTATCGCCAATGTTTGGATAATGTGTTGTTGCAGCAGGGTTAACTCCAGCTCCGCTTACTCCAGTTTTTGAATCGAAAATCATTCTATCTGCAAGCTTTGCTTTTGAAAGTGGGTATCCTGAGAGGATTGCACCAGTTACAAAGCATCCTGGATTAGCAAGCAAGGTTGCCTTTTTGATTTCTTCTCTGTGAATTTCAGGAAGTCCGAAAACTCCTTTCAAGTCAGAGGTATGTTCAAGCCCATACCATTTTTCATAAACGTCAATGTCGTTGAATCTGTAATCTCCACTTAAGTCAATTACCTTTGCACCGGTATCAAGTAAATCCGGTACGATTTTCATTGAAGCTCCATGTGGAGTTGCTGTAAATATGATGTCTGCATCCAATTCGCTTGGCTTTTTGTTTCTGAATACCAAATCTGTTCCTCTAATATGTGGGTGAACTTTGTGAACTGGAGTTCCTTCAAATTGTCTTGAGGTTATATCCACTATTTCAACTTCTGGATGAGCAGAAAGAAGTCTGATCAATTCCCCTCCAGTATATCCGCTTCCACCTACAATTGCTACACTTACCATTTTTCACACCTTTTTATAAGTTAATATTAATCATTATTTTTTAATTTTTTAATTTTTTATCATTTGTATAAAATTGATTAATCATCATTAATAACATTTGTACAGTCCAAATTCTTTTCTTCCAATTCAGAATGCTTGATTCTATTGATGATTTTACAGGTACTGTCGAGTTCTCCTCTTCTGTAATCTTTAACTCTTTTAGCTACAGCTTTGATTCCTCTTTTATCCAGCTGTTCCTGAAGCTTTGCAATGTCATGATTTTGATCTGAACCGATAGCGATTATGTCCGGTTGAATTTCCTCTACAATCTTGAACATATCCCCATCATAACCGATGTATGCTTCATCAACGGGCTTGAGATATTTAATCATTTCTAATCTTTGATTCTCATCAATAACAGGAATTCTCTTTTTCTTTTTAACAGTTGAATCTCTTGCTATTACAACTACAAGGACTGCATCTTCTCCACCTAATTCCTTTGCTTTTTCAAGATACAATCCATGTCCTGGATGTAATAAGTCAAATGCTCCTGTTGCCATTACTTTCATATTTTGTCTCCATTTTAAAATATAATAATATTGATAATTTTTTTTATTTTATATCTTGGTATTTCAAGGCATCTACAAGATTAATTTTGTCTTTGTATAATGCTGAACCGATTACAACTCCTTTTGCTCCAGTTGTTTGCAATTGCTTTAGGTCATCTAAGCTTGTAACTCCTCCGGAGTAAACAACTGGTATGTCAACGGAATTAACGAGATCTAATACTGGGTCTACGTAGAATCCTCCAAGCAATCCTTCCACATCAACATTTGTAAACAATATGCTTCCTGCACCAAGATCTTGGAATTCTTTGCTTATTTCAGTTGCAGACTTGTCTATCTTTTCCTGCCAACCTTTTATGACAACC
>NZ_JAZNIB010000248.1:0-4579 GCF_045577275.1 Methanobrevibacter sp. | reverse complement strand
ATGAAAAAAATAAAAAAAATTTATAAAAATAATTAAAAAAAAATTATAATTAAAAAAATAAAAAAAGTTAAAAAACAATTAAAAAAATAATTTTAAAAAATTAAATATTTTAACTATTTTCCTTAATGTTCAAAAGCTTGTTTATTGAGTTGATAACTGCAACCACACTTGAAAGAATCACATCTTCTCTTGTAGCTCTTCCTGTTGCTCTGTGACCATCTTTATCTGAAACCAATACGAAGGTTTCTGCCAAAGCATCGGTACCGCCAGTGATAGCTTCAAGTCTGTACTCATCAAGTGTTATGTCAACTGTTTCCTTTACAAGTGATTTGATAGCTCCAATCGCTGCATCAATTGGACCGACACCAATTTGGGAAGTTTCTAAAATCTCACCCTCAATTGATAATTTTAGGGTTGCTGTTGCAGATACGGATTCTCCAGTCATCACATTAAGTCCAAGCAATTTGATGTATTCCTTACCTGTTGTAGTAAGTTCAGTAATCACGATTGATTTCAAGTCTTCATCTGTAACGCTTATTCCCTTATCACCAAGGGTCTTTACTTGATTATAGATGTTTTCAAACTGCTTTTCTGAAACATCCAAGTTGAATGAGTCCAATTTGGATTTGATGCTGGCACGACCAGTATGTTTTCCAAGAGCTATTCTTCTGTGGTGGCCTACCATTTCTGGAGGTATAGGTTCATATGTTGCTGAATGCTTTAGTATTCCATCAACATGTATTCCAGATTCATGTGTAAACACATTTTCTCCTACAATTGGCTTTTGAGGAGGCAATTTTATGTTTGTAATTGATCCAATGAAATTTGAAGTGTTGAATAGTTTGGTTGTATCCACATTGATATTTGCACCATATGCTATTTTCAAACCTACAACGAGCTCTTCAAGACATGTATTTCCTGCTCTCTCACCAATACCATTTATGGTACAGTGCACTTGATTTGCACCTTCTTCAACTCCTATTATTGAATTTCCCACAGCAAGTCCAAAGTCATTGTGGAAGTGTAGGCTTATAGGCATGTTGAGTTTCTTTCTAAGTGTTCTAATCAAATGTCTTGTTGTAACTGGAGTCAATATTCCTACAGTATCTGGAACATTAATTATATCTGTTCCTGCATCTTCAACAGCCTTGTAGAATTCTATCAGATAATTCATTTCTGTTCTTGTAGAATCCTCTGCTGAAAACTCAACTGTAAGTCCATGGTCCTTTGCATATTCCACTGCTGAAACAGCTTGATTGATAATCTCTGTCTTGGACTTCTTCAGCTTATAATCTCTGTGAAGCGGTGAAGTTCCTATGAATAAATGTGCATAATCCAAATCACAATCTAAAATGGCATCAATATCTTTTTCCAATACCCTTGCAAGACTACTGATTTTTGCATCTAATCCTAAATCCCCAATGGTTTTTGCAGATTCCATTTCACCTTGGGATACTGCAGGATAACCTACCTCTATGGTGTCAACTCCAAGTTCATCTAGTTTTTGAGCCACTCTGATTTTTTCGTCTACTGTTAAAGCAACACCTGGAGCCTGTTCACCATCTCTTAAGGTAGTGTCAAATATCTTGATTTTATCAGGGATTTTTAGTTCCTTCTTCGCTTCTTCCATATTTACAGCAAACATTTTTCCCTTCCTTTTTTGATTTTATCAATTATAAGTTTATTAGTCATGTTCTTTTATTATCTTTATTTAATAATTATTATTTAAAATTTTTCAGTTCTATCAATAGTTATCCAAGGCACTTTGATAGTTTCCATCCAACTTAATGTAAGGTTCTGCCCTTTTCACAACAACCCCTATTCTTTGGAGTTCCTCAAGTTTTTTGAATGGCTTGTTTTTACGTATGGCCATGATTTTCCTTGCAGATTTTGGACCTATTCCTGGGACACGAATCAAGTTTTTATATGTTGCATAGTTTATTTCTACAGGGAATATGTCCATTTCTCTTGCAGCTAAAATCTTAGGATCCTCATTTAGGTAGAGCTTGTCATTATCATCAAAGACAAGTTCCTTAACATCAAATTTATAATCGCTCAACAATGCATCTGCATGGTAAAGCTTTGCAGTCCTGTTTGTATTGCAGGATTCCTTTTTCTCGAACTCTGTGCCTTCCACAGGTGAAAATGCACTGAAGTAGCTGCGTCTAAGGTCCACTTTCTTATAGAGACTTTCCATTCTCTTGAGGATTTCAAGGTCTGTCTCATCATTGGCTCCCACTATCAGTTGGGTGGTATGGCCGGATTTTGCAAATCCTGGATTTTTCTTTGCAATGTCATTCATCCAGTCCAATCTTTTCAGTATGTCCTTATTGTAATCTTTTGTGGAAGTGATTTCGCTTAGGCCATCCTTTGTTGCCGCCTCTATGTTCAAACTTACTCTATTTGCTAAGCTCATCGCTCTTTTAATTGAATCTTTAGAGGCGCCTGGAATGATTTTAAGATGTATATAATCATCATATCCATAGTCTTTTCTTAGGATTCTTGCAGTTTCTATGGTCTTTTCCATTGTGTTGTCTATGGTATCGCCTATTCCTGAACTTAAGAAAAGGCCGTTGACATATCCATTGTTATAGTAATGAAGGAATGCCCTTGACAATTCTTCAGGACTCAATTCAAGTCTTGTAAAATCACGTCTGCTTTGGTTTATGCAATATTTGCAGTCGTTTTTACATTTATTTGTCATCAAGGTTTTAAAAAGAGGTATCTTGCATCCGTTATGTCCTGTAGCATGATATATCCCTGGCAGATTTACTTGAGAGCTCTTGCTATGGCTAACATAATCGCAGAGATCATATTGTGCACTATCCGCCAAAACTTGCATTTTTTCTAATGTAGACATTCTTTCCCTCTTTTCAATTCATCAAATTATTATTCTTTAATTAATTAATAATATCTTTATAGTTATTTATAAATATTAACAATACATTATAAAAATCTACATATGATACAAATATTTATTCTAATCTAATTTTAATTATTACTTTTTTTACTAAAATCCCTTATTTTTATTATTTTTCTTAAAAATCATCTTTAATTTAAGATAATTCATTCGTGTTTTAAGAAAATTTTATATAAAATATATGCTAATGTAATAATATGAAAGTCGTACTTGCTGGAACTGGAAGTGCTGTAGGAAAAACTACTATTTCTACTGGAATCATGAAGGCACTTCAAGATGAAAATGTTCAACCATTTAAGGTTGGCCCGGATTTTATAGATCCTTCTTACCACACTATCGCTACTGGTAACGTGTCAAGGAATTTGGATTCCTTTTTCATGACTGAATCCCAAATCATCAACTCTTTTGAAAGGGGATTGAAAAAGTCCAATTCCAAGATGGGAATCATAGAAGGAGTGAGAGGTTTATATGAAGGAATCAGCCCTATAAGCGACATAGGAAATACAGCCTCTATTGCAAAAGCTTTAGATGCACCAGTAGTATTGCTTATGGATTCTCGCAGTTTGGTTAAAAGTGCAGCTGCGGTTGTTTTGGGCTTTAAAGCTCTTGACCCTGAAATTCGTATTGAAGGAGTTATTTTAAATAAAGTTAAGGGTAAAAGACATTATTTAAAGGCTAAAGAGTCTGTTGAAAAATTAGCAAAAGTTCCAGTTATCGGTGGCATTCCACGTAATGAGGAAATTGCAGTTGAAGAGAGACATTTAGGTTTGGTTCCTGCTCTTGAAAAGGAGAAGATCAATAGAAACATTGAACTTTGGGGTAAGATTGCAGAGGAATATATAGACTTGGATGCTCTAAAAAGCATAATGAAAACAAGCAGTAAATCAACTGTAAAGGACAATATGAATAAGGCCTTCGAAGAACATGAAGATGAGTTTAACAAGCACCATAATGAAGCTATTGAACTTGAAGTCACCAACGGTGCCAAACCGGGAGAATTATGGAAAACAGGCAATAAGACTCCTTTGAAGATTGGTGTTGCAATAGATGAGATATTCACATTTTACTATAAGGAGACTTTGGAATCCCTTGAAGAAAATGGTGCCAAGATTGTTCCATTCAGTCCATACAAGGATGAGGAAATCCCAGATGTTGATGCTCTTTATATTGGTGGAGGATATCCTGAAGTCTTTAAGAAGGATTTATCTGAAAATGAATCCATGTTGAAATCAATCAACAAATTCCACAATGAGGATAGGCCTATTTATGGGGAATGCGGTGGATTGATCTATCTATCCAAATCCATAGACGGTTTGGATATGGTGAATGCAATACCTTACAGTTCTGAGATGACTCCTAAAGTTCAAGGATTGAATTATGTTGTTGCACGTTCAAATCAGGATAACCTTATTTCTGATGAAGGCGATGTATTCAGAGCTCATGAGTTCCATTACACCAAACTCAACATTGACAGTACAAAAGGTCTTGTCTTTGATGTATTGAGGGGTAGAGGTGTATTGAATAATATGGATGGTGTAAGTGTTAGGAACACTTTAGCTAACTATATTCATATTCATGCATGTTCACATCCTAACTTCGGATACAATTTCACCAGAAATATTTCTGAGTTGAAGTCGGATCGTAGCCATGTCGTTCTGT
>NZ_JAZNIB010000247.1:0-2532 GCF_045577275.1 Methanobrevibacter sp. | reverse complement strand
TATTAATAATGAGAAAAATGAAGGAAATAAAAATAATTAAAAAAAGTAAAAAAAAAGAATTAATAAACAATTATAATATTTGTTTATTAATCAATTCAGCATTCAAAATAGAAGCACCAGCAACACCTCTAATTGTATTATGTCCTACAAGAACATATTTAATTCTAGATCTTTTCTCTCTTACCAACGCAAATAAAATCCATTGTATTCTTTTCCATTAACTAAAGAATTTACGATCTTTTGAGCCTGCTTATCAATTATTTCACCATAAGTTAAATTTTCTCCCTTAAAATTTATTTTGGAATTTACCTTATCCAATATCTTAACAATTATCAACTTTCTTTTTTCCAAGCTTATGCTGTCATTTCTTTTATCCAAATCATCATTTGTTATTTGACCAGTGTTTATTAAATACATGAATCCTCTTCCTATCCCCCTTTGACAAAGCCTCCAATATATTCTTTTTCGCCTTTTTTATTTATCATATAAGGTTTTTGGTGACTTAAAACAGTTTCGAAAAACTCTAATTTATAGAACTAAATTAAACAAAAAAATACCCTCAAAAAAAATAAAAAATAATATTAAAAATGATTTAAATAAATTATTATATATTAAGTATTTAATTGATCATTATTTTTATTAAAAAAATTAGGGATTTCATCAATCCATATGATTATAATATCAATATTGGATTAAATAGAGAAATAAGAAATTTAATACATAATTCTGCTTAAAGGGGGATAGGGGAGATTTTTATCAAGATTACAGAAAAGACCAGAGTGATTATCGTAGCTGCTATAGCACAGCTAGTCACACAATTAATTGCTAACATGACTGTTATTGCACTTCCAGATATAAGTTTGGAATTGTCTTTTTCGGCTGAAACCATATTATGGATTAATTTAATCTATTTAATGAGTTTTGTAGCATTTAGTTTGCCTTTTGCTAAAATAATTTCCCAATATGGAATCAAGAAATGTACAAAAGTGAGTCTGCTTTTACTCTTTGCATCAGTGTTAATCTCATTTTTCGCCTTTAGTGAATATATGCTTTTATTATCAAGATTGCTTCAAGGTCTAAGTTCAGCTGCACTTGCAATCAGCATTTATGTAATGATTGTAAATGAATTTGAAGAAAAGGAATTAGGTAGTGCATTGGGTATAGTGGCATCCTCTGGATTTGTTGGAATGCTAATAGCCCCATCATTTATGGGCTTTATGATTTATGTTGCAGATTGGAGAGCTGCATTCCTTATCATGATTCCATTTGTAGCAATTTCACTATTCCTTTTAAGAAGAATCAATAAGGAATGGGTAACCGAGAAAAAGCCTATTGACAATATTGGATCTCTTATTTATATCTTGATGATGGCATCCTTTGCTTATGGAATTACAGAATTAGACCAAATGGGAATTGTTTTCGTAGCCATAAGCATAATATTACTAATAATATTCATTAAATTTGAAAAAGTCTTTGAAGAACCTATACTCAATACGAAAATCTTTAGAAATCTAAGATTTACCATTGGAAACTATGCTGCTATGGTAACTTATTTCACCACCACAATTGCAATTACAGCATTATCATTCCATTTGCAGTATATATTGGACATGGAAGAGTATTTGGTCAGCTTGGTTCTTATCATAGCACCGATTATTATGATAGGAATGTCTAATGTTGCAGGAAAACTGGCAAATAGATTCGACCCAAGACTGATTTCATCTGTTGCATTATTATCAATATTCGTTTCAATGATCATGTATGCCTTTGTAGATAGGCTGCCATTCCTATTGATACTCGTTGCATTTGGATTGCAAGGATTAGGTAATGGAATGTTTTCAGCTCCAAACAACAAGTTTGTATTGACTATTGTGGAAGCAGAAGAGCTAACAGATGCAAGTTCCATTCTATCAACAAGCAAAGAATTCGGTAAGATTCTAAGTTCTGGAATATATGCCTTAATTTTTTCAATATTTATTGGAAACCAAGCGTTAGGCCCTGAAAGTCTGGATGCCTCATTGATTCAATCTTCAAACTATATGATGATTATTTGTGCAGTTTTGGCGTTTTCCGCCATAATATTGCTATTATATAGCAAATACAAATACGAATATGAAATTAATGAAGAAATTATTAAAATCTTTAAGTCCATTACTCCTGAACGTATTAAAAAAATATTTGGGGATGATGAATAGATTAAATAAAAAAAATTATACTATTTACTTAATAATTAACTAGTTAAGATGTGTTAAAATAAATATTTAATAGAGTTTAAATTAGTTCATTAAACCAGAGTTTTACGAAACTTAGTATGGGACAAATACAATAATGAAATCATGTTCTAAATTTAAATCATCATAATATGAAGATAATTTAGATTGAATAAATTCATTCAAAGCATGTTGCTGATTTTCATTTACTGTATCAAAAATAAAGAAAATGTATTCAGTATCCTTTTCTAGAATTGAAGGCAATCTATGAATTTTGAAATCTATTAAACCAGGAACTCTAATAACGATCTCTTCAATAATA
>NZ_JAZNIB010000246.1:0-17007 GCF_045577275.1 Methanobrevibacter sp. | reverse complement strand
TGAAAGATAATGCAAAATAGATAAAACTATTTTTATAAGTTGCTCTAAACCTATTAATATGTTTAGAGAAATGAGAAGGAAAAAACAGGCATTAAGTAAAGAAGAGTGCATAGATATTTTAATCAATGAACCACGTGGTGTATTGGCGGTTTTAGGTGATGATGAATATCCTTATGCAGTGCCTTTAAGTCATGTTTATGTAGATGGAAAGATATACTTCCATGGAACCATAAAAGAAAGTCATAAAAGGGATGCAATAGAAAAGCACAACAAGGTATCCTATTGTGTAATTGACAAGGGAGTAAAATCAGACAGCTGGTGGTACACATTCAAAAGCGTGATTGTCTTTGGCAGAATGAGAACAATTAAGGATGAGGATTTGAAAATAGAAAAATTGACTCATTTAGGAAACAAGTTCTTCCCAAGTGAAGAGGAGACAAAATCAGAAATAGATAAGCTTTTGGATGTTACAGAATTGTATGAGATAACAATAGAACATATGAGCGGAAAGGTAGTTGAGGAAAAATAGTTTAAACATCTTTTAAGAAAAATAACTCCAAATACCTTAATTGATGAAAAAACCTACTTTTTTCTATTTTTAATAGCAATATCCTTTATTACCTCACCGGCAATCATCAATCCTGCAACAGGAGGCATGAAGGAAACGCTTCCCTTGACCTTATGCTTCTTTTCATTTTGGTTTATTTCACAATCATTTGTGTTTATAGGATGTTCCTTTGAATACAAGACCTTTAATTTCTTTATATTTCTCTTTTTTAAATCTTTTTTCATTATTCTGGCAAGAGGACAGTATGAGGTCTTATAAATATCATCAATTTCAAAACTTGTAGGATCCAACTTGTTTCCAGTTCCCATACAGGACATGACAGGCACATCAATTTCCTTGGATTTGCATATGATTGCAATCTTAGCCATTATGGTATCCACACAGTCAACGACATATGACAGGTCTTCTGTAATGATGTCTGATGTTGAATCAGCCAGATAGAATTCATTATAAATTTCAACATTAGCATCAGGATTGATATCCAGAATCCTTTCTTTCATGACATCAACCTTGTTTCTGCCGATTGTTTTTGTTGTGGCGATTATCTGCCTGTTTATATTGGACTCATCTACCTTATCGAAATCCACTAGAACAAAATTGCCTATTCCGCTTCTTGCAAGTCCTTCGCAAACGAAGGATCCTACTCCACCAAGGCCAAAAACGGCTACCTTGGCATTCTTTAACTTTTCCATTCCTTCCTTTCCAATCAACATTTCTGTCCTTAAAAATTTCTCATCCATCTGGGCTCACCAAAAATTTAAATTAATTTAATTGATTATATAATAATTGAGGTTAAGACAATAAAAACTTAATGTTAAAACAATTATCTAATTCAAGTGATGGCTTATGATTATAGACACACATTGTCATATCTACAGTAGTGAAATGGAAAATGCAGAGGAAATAATAAGGGAAGCTGCAAATAACGACATTCTTCTGATATTGAATGGAACTGATCCTAAAAGCAATGAAGAAGTGTTGGAATTGGCTTACAAATATGAAAATGCCTATGCTGCATTAGGATATTTCTACACCTTTGCAGATGAAATTACAGATGAAAACATTTCTTTATTAGACAATCAACTAAATAATGACAATGTAATAGCTGTAGGAGAAATAGGGCTTGATTATTATAAGGATAAGGAAAATAAGGATAGCCAAATAGAATTGTTTGAAAAAATGTTGAACCTTGCAGAGAAACATGAACTGCCTGTCATAGTCCATTCCCGAAAGGCAATGAAAGACACATTTGATGTATTGAAAAAACACAACGCGGTAGGCAGTTTACATTCATATCCAGGTTCAGCAGAAATGGCACAGGAATTCATCAAATTAGGTTTCTACATAGGAGTAGGTGGAACAATCACTCACAGCAACAATAAAAAAACAAGAAAAATGCTGAAAAATATAGGCATAGACCATATTGTATTGGAAACAGATTCACCATATTTGCCTCCAGAAGAAAAAAGGGGAGAAGAAAACAGCCCAATGAACTTGAAATACATAATAGGAAAAATAGCTGAAGAATTGGATATGAGTGAAGATGAAATCATAAAAATTACAACAGAAAATGCCCAAAGGCTATTTAAAATATGATATCGATTAAAAAAAAAAAAAAAATATTTTTGAAAATATTAAATTAAAAAAAGAAATTTATTTTAAAAAAGATTAATTAAAAAAAAGAAAAATTGCTTGTTTTATTAAAAATAAAATGGACTGACCGGGATTTGAACCCGGGGCCTCCGCCATGCCAAGGCGACGATCTACCATCTGAGCTACCAGCCCAAAAAATTAATTAGCATATGATATATTTGACTTTTTAATATAAATAACTAGTCATTTATAAATCCAATTCAAACTTATCCACAAAACTTATCCACAAAACTTATTTTAACGAAATCTTCTCAATTGAAAACCTAAAATCAAAACTTATTTACTATTAAAAATTAAAAATAATTTTAGATGACTTAATTAACCAATTATGTTTTTCTCAGGTGGAAAATATGGGAGAGAAATTGGAAAGGAGATACGCTTTTTTAGAAAAAAAATACAATGAGCTGCTACTGCCTACTTTCTTTATGGTAATGTCTGAAAAGGTCTGTGCAGTGATTGATGTGATTATAATAGGATTCCTATTAGGGTCTGTACAATTATCTGTAGTTAATTTAGCATCCCCTATGACCTATATTACTGGAATATTTTATATCCTATTCGGCCAAGGAGGCAGTTTATTAGCATTAAGAGCCCAATCACAGCTGAAGCATGAAAAAGTGAACTATTATTTCACACTTTCAGTTTTAGGAATTGTACTTGTAACAATACTATATATTTTATTCATATTCCTTTTCATTGATCAGATATTGATGTTCTTCAATACTCCGCAGGACATATTTAAGCTCAGTAAAGAATATCTGTTGATGCTGATGTTCTTTTATCCATTAAACTGCTATATATTGGTTGTTTCATTTTTCATTCGTGCTGATGGATTCCCAAAAATGCCTTTCTATGCAGTGCTTATTGCAAATATTCTAAACATAATTCTTGACATAGTATTCCTTAAGGGATTCCATATGGGAATTGCCTACACAGCATTGGCATCAGTCTTGGGATACCTTGTTGGTGCAATCTACATTTCCACATATTTCTTCAAAAAGAATGGAACATTTAGATTAGTTTCACTGGCGAAATTTAAGATAAAAGAGATTTTACTTTCCATTAAGGAAATTATAATCAATACACCTGAAGTTATCGGAAAAATATTCTTTGCATTGAAGATGAGCGTACTGACATATTTATGTTCAACATATTTGGGAGTTGCAGGACTCTTGGCATTTTTAGTATATGACAATAGCGAATCTTTCGTTTACATATTCCTATCCGGAATCATGAAAACCATGTCACCAATTGTGGCTGTGCTGCATAAGGAAATGGATTATGAAGCAGTGGAATACATTATTTCACGTTCAGTAAGGGATGTATTGTTTATTTCTTTCCCAATAAGTGTGCTGTTTTTTATTTATCCTGAAATATTATTGAAATTATTCAATGTTGTCAACCCATACCATGCAGAAGTTATTAGTTTGGCTATACGTATAACTGCCTTTTCCTTAGTGGGACGTTGCATGTCCTATCTCTTGGCAAATTATGCACAAGCTATTGAATATAACAAGATTTCATCCATCATTACATTTTTAGAGGAGTTCCTCTTTGCAGTTGGTGGTGCATTGATATTGACAAGAATAAGTGGTGGAATAGGTATTTGGATTTCAATATTGATAGCTGAATGTGTTCCATTGCTTGTTTACATTATTTATACACTTCACATGCAAAGAAATTATAAGGACAAGCTCCACAGGCTTTTCATGCTTCAAGATTCAAATCTAATCACCTGGACATATAACAGAAGAGATGTGGGAAAAATTTATAAGAATTTTGATGATGAAACAAAAGAAACATTGCTTGCCATTGAAAATGAACTAAAGGATGATGCAGCAGTTCTTTCAAATTCAATTAATGATATATGCAATGACCTTTTTGATAATAATCCAAATCTTGAAGAGATTGACCTTACAATAAGGTTAATAGATGATGAGCTTCGTGTCGCATTGACTACTGAAGGAGCCATGTATAATCCATTTTCAAATGATGCTCTGATGAAATCAAAAAATATTGAAGAATTATCCAAGTTGAACTGCCAATTTGAATTCGATGAGATATTGGGATTCAACAAGTCATACATCGTATTTAATACTGAAAATAGATAATTCTAAGCTATTTTTTATCATATTACTTTTTTAAAACATTTTTACTAAAACTATGAAAAAAAACTATTTTTTAAAAATTATACTAACAATCGTTAGTTTTATTAATAAAGAAAATAAAAATACAATATGAATTTAACTAACAAGTGTTAGTTTAATAATGATTTTAAAAAATTAAATAAGCATCAAGATCGGATAAAGGAGAGAAAATGGCAGAAAAAAATACAAAGGAAAAGATATTTGATGTTTCCATTGACTTATTCTCACAAAAAGGATATGATGGAGTTTCCATACGTCAAATAGCTAAAGAAGTTGGAATAAAAGAGAGTTCCATCTATAATCATTATAATAGCAAAGAATCTATCTTAGAATCCATATTAAACTATTACATTAATGAAATGCTTAAGGAAGAAGCACCTGTAATGCAATCTGGAGAAAAATTGGATATGGATTTTGAGCAGTTCTATAAGGAAGGTAGCGACAGATTCATTTCAAAACTTTCCGAAGAGAAGATGATGAAAATCACAAGAATATTTCTTGTAGAGTCATACCATAATGAAAAGATAAAGAATTTTGTAAAGGAAGCGATTATAGGCTATGCAATTAAAGGATGGGAAGATCTTTTTGAACTGATGAAGGAAAAGAATTTCATCAGAATGGATGCTGACATCAAGCAACTTGCAGAATCATTCTATTACTATGGACTGTTCCTATTATATGAGCATTTCATAATAAATTACCCAGAAGATGATGAGACATTCTTAAAGGATTTCGAAAGAAGAACAACAGCACATATGAAACTTCTCTTCAATTCCGTGAAGATAGATTTAGAAGAAGATGATGGGGAGAATAATAATGAAAGCTCAAATGAGGGACATATCCGATTGGAAAAAGAAAAGGATTACTCAAAAGTGGAAAATCTGGTAAGGGATGCCTTTTGGAATGTCTATAGACCTGGGGCATATGAGCATTATATAGTTCATAAGCTAAGGGAGGATTCAAGCTTCATAAAGGAATTGGCATATGTGATTGAAAAGGATGATGAAATCATAGGCCATATAAACTATTCAAAGGGAAGATTGGATCTTTTCAAGGAAAATAGGTATGGAGTTGACATTAAGGTAAATGAAGGCAGCGGAAAAGCCACTGTTCTTGGTCCAATAGCCATAGATTTCAAACATCAAAGCCATGGATATGGGTCTAAAATTATAAGACACACTTTGAATCTTGCACAAAAAATGAATATTCCATTTGTTTTTGTAATCGGCGATGAAGACTATTACCACAGATTCGGCTTTGAAAGTGCATCAAAATACAATTTCTTCCTGGAGGGAACAGATTTTGATGAAGAAAATCCATTTTTCATGATAAAAATATTTGAAAAGACTTTTAATGATTTTGATTACGATAAGGGAATATTCAAAAACCCAAAGGTCTTTGATGTTGATGAGAAAAAAGTTGATGAGTTTGATGAAGGATTTGAATATAAAGAAAAAAAGGTCCTTGAGGGACAATTAGACATGTGAAAAAATAATAAAAATTATAATAATTATCGAAAGGTGTTAAAATGAAATATCTAATAATCAATGGTTCTCCAAGAAAGAAAAATACATGGAGCATGGTAAAGCAGGCAAAAACAAATTTGGGAGAAGATGCGGAGTTTGAAGAAATCCAATTGATGAAGGAAAAGATACCAATGTGCAATGGCTGCTTCAAATGCATTTTGGAAGGAGAGGAAAACTGCCCTCACCACGAATCAGTCAGTCAAATCATAGAAAAGATAAAATGGGCAGATGGAATCATAATAGCATGCCCAGTTTATGCAATGAATGTCACTGCACTCCTTAAGAACTTCTTTGATCATACCGCCTACTTCTATCACAGACCAGAATTCTTTGATAAGAAAGCACTTGTTGTTGTATCTACAGCAGGAGCCGGCCAAAAGGATGTAGCCAACTACATTGATGAAACATTAAGGCATTGGGGATTCAATAAGATATATCAAATAAGATACGCATTTGGTGGAAAAGAGGAAATCGACACTGAAGAGATAAATAAAATCTCTCAAAAATTCCATAAAGACGTCAGCAGCAAAAAGCTTCATTCCCCAAAAATTGGAGACCTCATATTCTACAATGTTTGGAGAACTATGGCCAAAAAAAGCGATGGCATGAAAAAGGATAAGGAATTTTGGGAAAGCACAGGTTTGGTAAACCATGAATTTGCTCCAAATGTTAATTTAGGAATTTTAAAAAAGCTTTTTGGAAAATTAATGCATTTTATTCTAAATAGAGTGATGAAATAGATAATGCTAAATCAATCAGATAAAAAAAAAAATAAAAATCTGGAAAACTATTAAATGCTTTAAAAATAAAGAGATTATTATAAATTTATTGATTAAAAACAAAATTGGTAATCTTATGAACAAGTCTGAAAATTTAGGAAAATCCAAAAGAATATTTTATTATGATGTTTTAAGAGCAATAGCTATCATAGGAATCGTATTCTGTCATGTATCAGTATTCTTTGTTACAAGAGACATCAATAGCCCAAATCTTTACATTTCAGCATTCTTTGACTGTTTTAGAGAGTTTTCAATACCTATTTTTGTTATGCTTAGTGGAGCACTTCTTATAGGGAAAAAGGACACATTGACCAAATTCTTTAAAAAGAGATTATCAAGATTGTTCATTCCTTTCCTGTTTTGGGTATTGATTTATATAATCTATACAAGCATTCACGTATATCATGGATTCAGCTTAAGCAATGCTATAGGTATCTTTTTTGGAAAATCCGGAACAATTGGAGTGCATTTATGGTTCGTTTGGATGATCATAATAGCTTATGTAGGCATATTCATCATAAATAAGATTATTCAAATGGAAGAGAGCAAAATCAATGATTTCTCTAAAAAGTTCATTGCAATACTTGCAGTGATCTCTGTAATCTACATAGGAATATGCCATTTCACTTCATTCAATCCATATAACTCCAAATTGATTTATTACCTTTCATTCTTATCTTATATAGTGATTGGATACTTTTTGGCAAGATCTGACTTTTTGGAAAAGAGAATCGATAGAAAATACCTTATAATCATTACAGCATTGCTCTTTATAGGCACATATATTTGGTACATATTCGGTTTCGTTGTACCAAGGTCTCATTTGGTGCATAAGTTTGTAGCATTAAGCTATTTCAATCTAAAGATATTATTCATGTCTGCAAATGCATTCTTATTATTCAAATACTTATCTAAGACCAAACATTTTGAAGATATGGAAAATAAGGCTTTAGGAAATGCATTTACAACAATAAGCAATTACAGTTATGGAATTTATCTTGTCCATTATTTGGTTTTGTATGATTTGAAGATGAACTTGATTAAAGTGATTAACTTTTCAAATGGACATCCGCTGATTTGGATACCTGTTTTGGCAATTCTTACAACAGCAATCAGCTTGATTATTTTAGCAATATTCGATAAGATTCCATATTTGGATAAAGTGACTGGAAAGAAATAATTAAAGAATTAATAAAAATTATTAAGATTAAAAAGAGTATAATCAATATAAAGATTCATGTGATTTTATGATTGGAAATGAATGGGACAATGTTTTAGAGGAAGAATTCAATAAAGATTACTTCATAAAAATAAAGGAATTCATAGATGAAGAATACAAAACAAAAACAATCTATCCTCCAAAAGAAGAAATATTCAATGCATTCAAGTTATGCCCAATAGATAATGTGAAAGTTGTCATATTAGGCCAAGACCCTTATCATGAAGAAGGACAAGCTCACGGTCTTGCATTTTCAACACCTGAGGGCCATCCAATCCCAAGATCCCTAAAAAATATCTTTAAGGAAATAGAATCAGAATACGGCTATCCAATTCCAGAATCAGGATGCCTTGAATCATGGGCAAAACAGGGAGTATTCCTACTCAATACGGTACTCACTGTCGAAGAGGGAAATGCAAACTCACACAGCAAATGCGGATGGCAGACATTTACAGATAGTGTAATCGGCATATTAAATCAAGAAGATCACCCTATCGTTTTCCTATTATGGGGAAAACAGGCAGAACTCAAAAAGGAACTGCTCACAAATCCTAATCATTTAGTGCTTATATCATCTCATCCAAGTCCATTTTCTGCAAGAAGAGGATTCTTTGGATGCAATCATTTCAAATTGGCTAATGAATTCCTAAAGGAAAACAATTTAGAAGAGATTGATTGGAGAATCAATAGCTCAACTAAAGGCCAACAAACTCTTTTTTAAACTTCTTTTAAATAATATTTGAAAATCATAAAAAATGCTAATTTTAATATCGTTCATTGATGAACAGTTTCCTAAGAAACATTTATATATTTCAAAATCCAACTATTAAACATGACAGAAAATGAAAAACAGTTGGATAAATTTGATTCAATGCCTTTTATTGCACTTATACACCACATATCAAGAAATAAATTAAGATATTCCCAGAAAAATCCGAACCATATAGACATGGTTCATGAAGGCCAATATTTGATGGAAATCTATAAAAGGAAAAATTTATCTCAGGATGATTTGGCAACTATTTTTGGTCAAAGCAAAGGAACAATAGCTAAAGCCTTAAGAAAATTGGAAGACCATGAATATGTTGAAAGGGTCATCGATGAAAACAATAGAAGAAAATACATATTAAATATTACAGAAAAGGGAGAAAAACTAGCTATCCTATTAGAAAATGATTTAAAGAAATGGGAAGAACAGGTTGGAATAGACAAATTAGATGACGATGCAAAAGACCAATTAAGGAAAATAGCTAGGAAAACAGAAGAAATATTAAATTAATGGTTATTATTAAAGATTAGGGGTTAAAATGGCAAATAAAAATGTAGAAATAATGAGAGGAGAACCAGAAATAGCAGTTAAAAAACTTGCTATCCCAATTATGATATCCATGCTACTTACAGCATCATACAATATCATAGATGGTATTTGGGTTGCAGGGCTTGGACAGGCTGCAATAGCTGGAATCGGTTTTGTGACACCTATTTTTATGATATTGAATGGTGTGAGCGTAGGTCTTGGAAGCGGTGCTACAAGTAGTATAAGTCGTTTTGTAGGTGCTAAAAACCATGAAGGCGCCAACAAATCTGCAGCACATGCACTCTTAATATTTTTAGTGGCTTCAATCCTTCTTACAGTAATCCTCATATCCGTTCAGGAACCTTTGCTTAGAGCTTATGGAGCAAGCGGACAAAACCTTGCTGAAGGTATTAAATATGGAACCCCTTTATTCTTAGGTCTCATTGCATTCATGTTCGGTAACGGAGGAAGCGGTATCCTTCGTGGTGAAGGAGATATGAAAAGAGCAATGTATGCAATGATTGTGTCTGTAACCCTCAATGCGATTCTTGACCCTCTTTTCATTTATGTGATGGGATTAGGTTCTGCAGGAGCATCCCTTGCAACAATTGTCAGTGCTCTTGGATCCGCATCAGTAATCCTATACTGGATACTCATCAAAAAGGACACCTATGTGAAAGTTAATCTAAAAGAGTTCAAATTCGATTCAAAAATAGCTAAAGACATCTTAAAGGTAGGTATTCCTGCATCAATGGATATGTTCATGATGTCCTTTGCAGTAAGCCTATATTTGATTTTCATCTCAACAATTGGAGGAGAATACGGTATTGCATCATTTACATCAGGCCAAAGGTTATACCTATTTGCAATAATGCCTCTAACCGCTATCGGTAGTGCAGTGGCTGCAGTATCAGGAAGTGCCTACGGTGCTAAAAATGGAGATTATCTATCAAGAACCCATTTATATGGGGTCAAATTTGGTGTAGCATTTGGAACAGCAGTGACAATAATATTGGTGGCATTTGCACCACAGCTTGCAACATTGTTTGCATACACTAAGGAAACCGCTGCTTTAGTTCCAGAGATTACCAGATTCCTAAGAATTGCCAGCCTTTGTCTCCCGCTCACAGGTATGGGAATGACCTCCAGTTTCATGTATCAAGGAATTGGTAGAGGAACCATGAGCTTGATGTGGACCATCATCAGAGAGGTAATCTTTACAGTTACCGCAACATACACTTTTGGAATAGTCTTGGGATGGGGACTTGTCGGTATTTGGACAGGACTTGCAACTGGAAGAATCCTTGCAAGTATCTTAAACTTCGCCTTTGCAAGATTCACAATCAAGAAAGTGAGAGAGAAATTCGGCACTTGAACATGACTCAATTAAATTATTCTAATAAATAAATCACTAATCGAAAGGAAAAAATATTATGCAACAAACACTAGATACAAAAACACGTAACCTAATACTCTTATTGTTCTTGATAGGAGTGTTCATGGGCTCACTGGATACTGGAATCATAGGCCCTGTGCTTCCCTCAATTGAACAAGCATTTAATTTGACAAGCAGAGAAGCAAGCTGGATATTTACACTCTTTGTAATATTTTTCATGATCGGTTCTCCGGTCATGGCTAAGTTTTCAGACTTTTACGGAAGAAAAAAGGTCTTTATTTTAGATGTTATCCTCTTTGGAATAGGTTCCATTCTAATAGCATCTGCAGTTAGCATAGAGGCAATATTTATAGGCAGAATCATACAGGGCTTTGGTTGTGGAGGAATCTTCCCTGTAGGTGGCGCATTTATCGGAGACGCTTTCCCATTGGAAGAAAGAGGAAGAGCATTGGGAATCCTTGGAAGCGTATTTGGAATATCTGCAATTGGAGGCCCATTGGTTGGAGCTGCCTTGATTCCCTTTGGTTGGAATTGGTGCTTTACAATAAACATACCAATAGCAATATTCATAATAGCCTTTGCATGGTATATACTTCCAGAGATGGAAGAAAGCAGTAAACTAAAGATAGATTATTTGGGAATCATTATGCTAAGCTTGCTTGCAATATTTTTAGCCTACGGCCTTAACCAAATTGATTCAAACAATTTCATAAGCAGCTTATTGTCTAAGAATGTGCTTCCATTTTTAATAATGTTCATAATTCTAATTCCTATTTTCCTAAAAGTGGAAAAAAGAGCAGAGGAATCCATTGTACCGATACATATGTTGAAAAACAAGGAAATCCGCATAGCATGCATTGAAACATTATGCTATGGAATCATCTACTCTTCAGCAATCTTCATCCCATCACTTGTAATTCTCTCAATGGGATTGAATGACCAATTTGCAAGCCTTATGCTAATCCCGATTTTAGGGGCAAATGCAGTTGCAGCACCAATACTTGGTAGGATCCTTGATTCAACCGGTTCACGTACAATCATGTCAGTTGGGACAATACTGTTGGCTATTGGTCTGATTGCAATTGCAATCTATCCAAACAATCTGATATTCTTCATCATAGCTGGATGTTTAATCGGTGTAGGGCTTGTAACCATTATTGGCGCTCCTGTAAGGTATATTGTCTTGACTGAAGCGAAGCCATATGAAAGAGGAGCAGGCCAAGCGATTGTGAATATGCTCTCAAGTGCAGGACAACTTATCGGTGGTGCACTCATTGGCGGAATAATCGCATCATTTACAGGAATTTTAGGTTATAAGCTCAGTTTGATTTTAGCTGCAATAGTTGCAATAATTGCATTCCTATTCACTTTAAGATTGAAAAGCCGTGACGAGCAAATGGCTACAATGAGAGAAAACCAATAAAACCAAAACTAATATTAATCAACTAATAGCTTAAAAAACATAACTTAATATATAGACATCAACAAATATTCATCTAGTTAAGTATGTACTGTAAAAAATAATAAAATTTTTGGTGTTATAATGTCTAACAATAATCAGTGGGGCAGTAACTTATCATTCATCTTGGCTATGATTGGTTCTGCAGTTGGTCTTGGAAACATTTGGAGATATCCTTATGTGCTGTACTATAATGGAGGAGGAGCATTCTACATTCCTTACATATTTGCTATTTTAGTTCTGGGCCTTCCATTTTTAATCTTGGAATATGGTGTAGGATATCATTTCAGTTCTTCTTTTGCAAAAGCAATCAAGTCAATCCATGCAAAATGGGAATACCTCGGATGGTTCTTGCCTGTAGCTGTATTCATAATTATGATATATTACTCAGCCATTCTCGGTTGGGATGGAATCTATGTCATATTAAGCTTTTTTAAAGGATGGGGAGCAGACCCTAATACATTCTTCAACACTTCCCTTCTCCAAGTTTCAAGTTCTGCAACTGGACTCCTTACATTTATCCCAGTGATTGCAATCGCAATGCTTATCGGCTGGGGATTGGTCTGGTCAATTTCCCATCGTGACCTTGAAGCAGGTTTAGGTAAGGTCTCCAAGATTTTAGTGCCACTGCTCTTTATCATTATGATCATTATTGTTATAAGCTCCCTTATGCTTCCTGGAGCAAGCATTGGATTAAGTGAATTGTACCAACCGGATTGGTCTTCATTATTTGATTTCGGAATCTGGTTAGGTGCCTTCGGCCAAATCGTATTTTCACTAAGTTTAGGTATGTCAATTGCATTTACCTATGCCAGCTATACACAGGATGATACAGATTTGATCACCAACACATTTACCGTTGCCTTTGCAAACTGCATATTTGAAAACTTCTGTGCATTAGGAGTATTCTCTATTCTTGGATACATGTCACTTCAAACAGGTACAGCAGTAGAGCAATTGGTAACTCAAGGTGCAGGATTGATATTTATCGTTTATCCAACAGCATTCAATGCGATGGGCAGTTGGGCAAGCATCTTAGGTCCGATGTTCTTCATAGCAGTTTACATTGCTGGAATTACAAGCATTTTATCAACTATCGAACCTTTATCCTATTCAATACAAAATAAGTTCGGATTGACACGTAAGAAGACTATGACCATCTTATGTATCGTTGGAGCTATAATTTCAATGCTTTATGCAACTGCATATGGTGAATTGCTCTTGGATTCTGTAGATACAATCATCAATCAAGGAGCAATAGTTTTCGGTGTGATCATCGAGTGTATCGTTCTTGCTTGGATATTTAAAGCTGAAAACCTTATCGATACACTTAATAGAAACAGTAAAACAATTAAAATAGGTCCTAAATGGCTGTTTATTGTTAAGTACTTACTGCCAATAATCCTATCAATCGTATGGTTAGGTGGTTTAGTGGACCTCTATTATGGTGAAACTACAGCCTCTCTCATATCTATGGTTGTTACACTGGCAGTGCTGGTAATATCAACAATAGTATTTACTCGTCTTCCTGCAAAAAATCCAGAATGGGAAGAGTCTGCAGAAAGATTTTAGTGAAAGCCATTATTCATAAATGATAAATATTTTTACTTTTTTCTTCTTTTTTCATTTATTTTTAATTTTTCATTTATTTTTTTTCTTTTTCCTATTTACTTTTTCTTTTTTTTTACTAAATTCAACATCTTATCCTAATCCAAATAAATTTAAATAGATAACTTAATTAACATTATTAAATAAATTAATATTCACTAATAATTAAGTGGGGAAACAATATGAAAAATAAAAAATTATTCTTCTTTTCAATATTTTTCATCCTTATAATAAGTCTTGGAGCGGTGTCTGCATCAGAAGACATTATGCAAGACAATGATTTTGACTTGAATGCAATAGAACAAAATCAGAACGATGGGAATATTGATTTGTTATATGAGGAAGGGGATACTCAAGATGACACAAATCCTGAAGATGATGGGGACACAAACAATCCGGATGATCCAAATATCCAACCATCAGAACCTGCAAACAGTTCAAATGGCCAACAAACTTTCTCAGATATACAGAACTTAATAGACAATGCAGAAGCAGGTTCAACAATTAAGTTAAATGGGACCTATATTGGAGATTCAAAGGAAATCATCATCAATAAAAACTTAACCATTAAGGGAATAAATGGAAAAGCTACTTTAAATGCCAAAGCCCTTTCTAGAATATTCGACATTACAGCAAATGGAGTGGTTTTAGAAAATCTAAATTTAATAAATGGAAAATCTGATTTAGGAGGGGCAATATACTCTGAAAATAAATTTACAGTGAAAAATTGTGATTTTAAAAACAATAAGGCTAAATTAGGTGGAGCAATATACCTATATGCCAATCAGTATAAGGCTTATTCTGCAATAATTGAAAAATCATACTTTAAAAATAACACTGCAAGGTGTGGGGGAGCAATATATTCTGGAGCCAACTTAAAAGTCTTGAATTCAGAATTCACATCAAATACTGCAAATAGTGGAGGAGCAATCTGCTGTGAAGATTATGATGACATGCCTCATGGAGACAAATTATACATCAACTCCTGCAAATTCTATAAAAACAGAGTTGTAACCGCTACAAACGATCCAAATTATCATATCGTCTATCCTTATGGAGGAGCTTTGCTAATAGACTTTGAAAAAGCCTATATAAACAATACTGTATTTAAGCACAATTCTGCAGTGACAGAAGGAGGGGCAATAGCTCTTACAAGAAATCTTACAATGCAGAAAAGTCAATTCACCAACAACTCTGCAAAAAGCGGAGCGGTGATTGAAGTAATACCAAACATTATAGATTTTGAAGAATACTCTTTCAAGGGACTTATAAAACTAACTAATTGTATTATAGGCTCAAATAAAGCTAAAAACAACCTATTAATCAATTGCGATTACATGACCCCTAAACTAGACATCAGCAATCTTGTTATGGGAAAATACAAATACACAATAAAGGAATACGGAAAACGCAATTATTTTGTTGTGAAATTGATTAATAAGAAGACAAATAAAGCTGTGAAAGGAGCAAACATAAGATTAAAACTAAAATACTACCCATATAATAAGGGAGAAAAAACTCTTGCAATAACTAAAAAGACCAACAAAAACGGAAAAGCTGTTTTCGAAGTCATCTCCCAAATCAAAAGAGGGGACAATTCAGAAGTTAAATTTTATTTCAGCTTTGCAAATTCCAAAAAATACCCTATAATGATTTCCGGCTACCCTGAAGAAACTATTCCTTTGACTGTGAAAGCCCCTAAAGTCAGTACCAAATATAAGAAATCAAAATATTTCTATGCTAATTTCAAAAACAAGGCAACTGGAAAGGTTTTGAAAAATGCAAAGGTAAAAATCAGGGTTTATACAGGAACAAAATACAAAGATTATAACCTAAAAACCAATAAAAAGGGAACTGTAAAGATCAACACCAAATCCTTAAGCAAAGGAACACATAAAGTGGTCATATACTTTAAACAAGTTTGGGCTTATGATACTGTAAAGGGTGTTGTAGAGAAGGTTCATTATCGCTATGAAACTGCGAAGAAATCTTCTATAACAATAAAATAGAATATAAAATTGGATTTTAATTAAAAAGCTTAATTTAAAATATAAATTAATTAAAAAAAATAGTTTTTAATTAAATGAAAATAGTTTTAAATTAATGAAAAAAAGTTTTTAATTAAATGAAAAAATAGAACAAAAATAAGTGTTAAAAATATTGAAAGTTGCTATTATAAAATAGCATCTTTCATAGATTTGACATAATTTACAAGAGGCTCTCTTGCATTTTCTCCATGTTCTGCAATAATATTTACAATTGCACTTCCTACAATAACACCATCGGCCACTTTTGCAATATTTTCTGCCTGTTCTGGAGTATTGATACCAAAACCCACTGCAGCAGGAACATCAGTAACTTCTTTTATATCGCTTAAAATTGATTCTAAATCAGTTCTAATCTCACTACGCATTCCAGTGACCCCTAATGATGAAACAACGTAAATAAATCCAGTTGCTTCCCTTGCAATCATCTGAATTCTCTCTTTTGAAGTTGGTGCAATAAGACTTATTATATCAATGCCATACTTTTGAGTCACTTCGAGAATTTCATCCTTTTCATCATAAGGAAGGTCCGGTGAAATAATACCGCAGACATTTAATTCCTGACACCTTTTGAAGAACTTGTCATAACCATAATAGAACACTGGATTGATATAGGTTAAAAATACAAGAGGCACATCAGACTTTTCCCTGATTTGCCTGATTGCTTCAAATACGTCATCAGTATTAGTGTTGTTTGACAGTGCCCTGATGTTTGCTTCCTGAATAACAGGCCCTTCAGCAACAGGATCTGAAAATGGGATTCCGATTTCGACAAGGTCACATCCTGCCTCTTCCATAGCCAAAACATATTCGACAGTTTTTTCAATTGTAGGGTCTCCTGCAGTGAGGAATCCAATGAAAGCTTTTCCATCCTTAAATGCATCTGCAATTTTTATATCCTTTTTATCACTCATTTTCAACATCCCCTACAATTATTCGTATAATTCAACTCCTTTATAACGGGCAATAGCTGCCACGTCCTTATCTCCACGGCCAGATACGTTAATTACAATTATATCATCCTTATCCATATCCCCAGCAACTCTCATGGCATGTGCTATTGCATGAGATGATTCAATAGCAGGAATGATTCCTTCCATTCTTGACAAGTATTCAAATGCCTCAACCGCTTCATCATCAGTTGCTGAAACATACTGCGCCCTTCCAATATCATGCAGATAAGCATGTTCAGGCCCGATTCCAGGATAGTCAAGCCCTGCAGAGATTGAGTAAACTGGAGAAATCTGACCATAGTTTCCTTGACAGAAATATGATTTCATTCCATGGAAAATTCCAAGCTCTCCCTTAGC
>NZ_JAZNIB010000245.1:0-3450 GCF_045577275.1 Methanobrevibacter sp. | reverse complement strand
ATTGCCTCTGAAATCATGGTGAATCCACCATTCACTATGATTGCCTTTGCAGTTCTCATGTCTTCGAATATCTGCTCTTCATTGAATGACCTATATGTAAGGTTTCCATCCACTTCGTCCTTATTGAATCCATAGACAATGAACTTGTCATCCAATTTCTTAAGCTCTTCCATAAGATTGATGCTTGATTCAGCTGTCTGATAAACCAATACATGATCTCCCTTTTCAGGTTTCAATTCCATTATTTCCTTCCTCAATACCGGTGGATAAAGGGCAGTCATATGAGGATGCTTTAAAGGGGGATGGAAGAAGCTTGTAATTATATGCCTCTTTGGCCTTAAGATGTATGATTTGCACACGGCCTTTGCAGTCAGCATATCTATCCTATGGTTTGGAGGATAATCGTACTCACATTGTGTAAGCATGTGGATGTTGTCCAAACTGATCAATGGAATGTTCATAAGCTTACTGAGCATACTTGAATAGTTTTCAAAGTCGGATATGATAATGTTTGGCTTGACCTTTTTGTATTGCTTATACAAAACATTGTATCCGTCCTTCAAGTTGGTAGGATTTGCCTTCATTGCCTTGAAGAAGGTTTTCTTGGTTCTCACTACATTGTTTTCATAAACTGTATTGAATCCTCCGATTTCAAACACATTATCGAATTTCTGTGCTAGGAATTCATATGCTCTTTCACTTGAAAATATATAAACGTCATATTTTTTAGTCAAATGCTCAAGGATTACACTGCTTCTGATTGCATGTCCCATTCCTTCTCCGCAGATTGAGTAGAATATTCTTTTTCTTCCGGTTTCAGCTATTGCATCTTCCAATGTAATCAGTGCATTATCGCTATCCTCTCCACTATCTAAGAGCAAACTCTCATCTTCAGGCCTTTCCAGATTCTTCATGCTTTCGGAATCAACACCAATCAAGGTTGTTTCATTTTCGTTAACTTGAACCTCAATCAATTCGTTTTCTTCAGGTTCCCTATCCTTAAACTTGTTGATTCTGTCCTTTATCATACGGTTTCTGGATTTTTCAGCAATCCTTTCCATATCTACACTGTCAAGTGCCTCAATTGGGTTATGTGAAAATTCATAATCTTCTGCATTGGATCCATGGCCAAATCCATAACCTAATTCTTCTGCAGTTGTTCTCTTTCCTCTAAAGTCATTGACAGTACTTTTTCCATATTGCTTAAGTAATGTGTAGAGGCCTTCTTCTTCAAGTCTTCTTGTAGATACTCCAATCTTGGCATTTCTAAGAACCTTGAATTCGCTTATTTCAGCTAATCTTTCAATATAGTCGGTGTCTTCACCAAAGCTTAAATCCTCATCAAATCCATTGCATTCATCATGCAATTCCTTTCTGGATATGATTCCATAGCAGCCTGCACCATGAGGCTTGATGTTTTCAACAGCTATCATGAACCAGTTTGCCAAGTCGTGAAGGTATTTGTCCCTTTTCTTTTCGGAAAGTGGGGTCATTTGAGTGATTGCTATGCCTAAGCCGTCTGCTTCAAATTCTTCAATCACATTAGTGAGGTAATTTTCTGTAAGCTCCAAATCTGAATCTAAAAATAGCAATATTTCCCCTTTTGCTGCTTTTGCACCGTTGTTTCTTCCGATTCCAGGAAGTCCTCCCTCAACGACAACACAACCATATTCCTCGGCTATTTCTCTAGTATTATCATTGGATTGTGCATCCGCCACTATTACTTCGTAGTCTGTAAAATCCTGAGACTTGATGCTTTCTAGCAATTTTGGAAGATATTCCTCTTCATTGTATGTAGGTATGATAATACTGATTTTCATTTTATCATCTCTTGGGAGTTTTTATTGGTTTTAGATAATCTTATTTTTATTATTATAATATTTGTTAATCAAGTTAAATATTTTTTTGATTAATTCATTATAAGTATGAATATATGTTCCAGCTTAAGGAATACCAATCGCATTTTCCCTCCAAACTAATGGCTAAGTTATTTAACAATTCCATCTCATTATATTGATTTGAAAGATAAACTGTTGTTTTATTTTGATGCTCTGTCAAATTTAATGTATCGTATTGATTTAAAGTATCAAGGTCATGACCCTCACCTATATTCACTTCATAAGAATCGGGACAAGCACCATAAAATGCAATTGAAAACCTTAAGACAATAATCAATATCAATGCTATATGAGGCAAGAATTTCTTGAAAAGCCTGATTTTGGATTCCTTATTTTTACTGACTTTATCTGATATTTCTGATTTGACAATATCTCTTTCGTCTCTTCTGCTTAATAAGTCTGAAAATCCATCTAAAATATTGCCGTTAAACAATATTATAAGCATCCCATATATTCCACCAACTGCAGGAGTTCCAAACAAGCCTCCATCCATAATTCCAATTATCCCTAATGTGCTTGTAAATGCAAGCAACACTCTTGATAGCCATTTACGTCTTTGCAATGACATGACCATTGCAATGTATATGATAGGAATTAAGATGAAGAGTGCATAGATTATGCTTGGTGTATAGGCACTTAATGAGCTTCCAGTATGTATTCCAGCAGGAATATATGTTAAAAGGCTTCCAAGAATGATTCCAAATATTGCCTTATACAAATGGGAATGAAGAATGCTGGTACTTGTCATGGTTGGATTCATGACGACTAGTATTGTATTCCAATTCAGTCCAAGTGTGCTTCTCAAGTACACTTCCACAATCAAACCCATTACTGCAGTGAATAGAAATAGGACTAGGGATAACTTCAGATAAAAATCATTATCCTTAAGGATTTTTGGAATATTAAGATTCATGAAATAACTGTATATCCTATCATTGTCTCCAATTGCGGATAGGATTATTGTTATTCCAAAGACTACAAAAAAGAGTATGTCCTTTCCTTTTGAGGATCCCATCAGAATCGGTTGGGCAAATGGTCTTATGAATTGGTCTATTCCACTTAAGAAGAACAGCAAAGTTCCAAAAATGATTAAAATTATTCCAAAGGGAATATATCGGTTTATCTTTTTCATAAGACTTCCTCGCTCTATTTAAATTGTTGAAAAATAAAGTTCAAATATTTATTTAAAATATGAAATATATATTATGAAATATAATTAACTGAAACTAATATTATTATAATTTTTATTATCATATATTTTATAAATTAATTTTTATTAATCATATGATTTATAAATTTTTATATTTAATTAGATTAAAGTGGTATCATGTTTCCAATTAGCTTTTATATCGGATTGATTTTAATAGGAATCTTTGCTGGATTCGCTTCAGGATTGCTTGGAGTTGGTGGAGGATTCCTGATGGTTCCTTTGCAATTCTTCCTATTCACATCAGTTGGAGTTGACCCTTCACTTGCCATGATGGTGTCCTTGGGAACCAGTTTGGCAATTATCATACCTACTGCTGCATCTGGTGCCTATCAGCATCAAAAG
>NZ_JAZNIB010000244.1:0-2147 GCF_045577275.1 Methanobrevibacter sp. | reverse complement strand
TTTAAAAAATAGTTGAAAAAATAGAAAAAAAATGATTAGATGAAATGAATCATCTAATCGGGACCCATTTATCTATAATAAATTGTTAATTGGGTGTTCTTCGATAGGTTCGGTACCGATATCTTTTGCTGCTTCAGCAATCATAATATCTGCCATACCACAAGCAGGGAATGCTAATCTTGCGTTTTCGATAGGTCCGAAAAGTACGAAGTCACCACCAGCCATTTGTTGAACGATGTTAGAACCGATATCACAAACAGGCCATGCTTCTTTGTGTTCTTTTTTGTATCCTCTTAACCAGTCCCATGCAGATGGAACGTTGTGAATACCGGATCCTACAGGGTATCCCCATTTAGCTTTAACAGCGTAAGAGGTTCTTACAGCAGGTCCTGCACCTTGACCTAATGGAGTAACTGCTACGTCCATCCATGGTTTTGTAATACCACATTCGTCAGCCATTTCGAGAATACCTTGGTCGATTACAGATCCACCAGTTTCCCAAATTTCGATTTTTCCTTCTACACCAGGAGTCATTGGGTTGAATCCTAAGAGAATGGATGCGTCGATGTCTGAGTTTTTAACAGCTTCGATTTCAGCAGGTTCTGCAGCCATACTTATAGAGTTGTATACAGCTCTTTCTGCTAATCCAACTTCTTGTACATATTCTACACCTGCAATTTTTGCAGCAGCTGCAGTTGAGTCGATAAGGAAAGGTTTGTCACAGACGTCTCCAACAAATTCTAAGTATTTTACCATAGCATCTGCAGTAGCACCGAAAGTTTGTACAACACATGGGTTTCCGGTTACGTCAGACATTTCTTCCATTGTTTTAATTCTTTCTTCAGCAGCGTCTTTATCAAAGATTCCTGCTTTTTCATCACTAATAATATTGTGTCCACCGTAAAAGATTGTACCTGCTAAAACGGTTGGGTATTCACCAGGTTGACCACCCATTTTAACTCCAGCAATATCAATTACGAGTTGTTCTTTATCAAATCTAAACATAAGTATAAACCTCCTATAATAAGGTAGATAACATTGAAGCTACACCAAATTTAATAGCTACAATTAAAATAATTAATCCAAGTATAATACCATACAATATACCAACATCTCTACCAGTTTGTTGGCCTAAACGTTGGTAGTATTCTCCAACAGTGAAATCAACTTTTTCTTCTGCATCATCTAATTTTGCTACGATTTGGTTGAATTCATCTGAGGAAACCATTACTTGAGGTACTGATTCATCACTCATAATAACACCTCTATAATCCTGCTGCTTTTGCAATGAAAGGAATAATTACGATTAAAAGTGTTGCTATGCAAGCACCGATAGCGAATCCTTTAAACCTGGTTGCGAGTAAACCAGCGAATAATTTACCTTCTCTTGCAAGGAGTTTTGAACTGTATTCAGCATCATCAGCTGCAGTTCTCATTCCGCCAATATTTGGTTTATTTGAAATTTCTACCATAATTAATCCTCCTTATAAGATCAAGAATAAAACTCCAACGATTAAAGTGAAAGCTAAACCGATCATTATACCTTGAACTTTACCAGCATAATTACCAGCCATATTTCTTTGAACAGCTCCGACCATGTCGATTTTAGTGTTTATATCCCTAATTCTTGCTTCGATGAGACCAGTTTCAGGAGAAATAACTTTGATTGCTTCTCCAGTATCTTCATCTCCGTCGTCGTCGTCAACAGAAATAACCATAGCTTCTTCTTCAAAAGCACCTGGATCTTTCTCTACACATTCATTAATTTTTGATTGAATTGCTCCAATATCTTCAGTATCAATTAAGTCAACAATTTCTAATTGTTGTTGGAATCTTTCAATACCGTCGAGAGGAACATTTTCTACGAAAGGAATAGCACCGGTAGCACCGATAATTTTCTTTTTATCTGGATCAGCACCATTATCGTATAATGCTTGAATACTTTGACCAGTAATGTGTCCTTGTACTTCAGCACCAGCTAATATTAAGAAACGGATATTAGGGTTTGAGATAATGTTTGCGACAACTTTTTCTATTCCTAAGTTTTCTGTTTTACATGGACCTGCAATAGCTGCTCCAGAAAGTTCAGCTTCAATGTGAGAAGCTAAAGTTGTTACTGCAACAGGGCTTTCAGGATCACCTACAAT
>NZ_JAZNIB010000243.1:0-12968 GCF_045577275.1 Methanobrevibacter sp. | reverse complement strand
AAATTAATATAAAATAGATAAAAATGGAAAGAAAAAAGAATGAAAGAATAAAGAATAAAATAATAAAAAAAATAAAAGAAAAATAATAAAAGAATAAAAAAATAGTATTTTTAAACCTTTTTTATAAAATAGAAACTTTTAAAACCCCATCAACTTGAATGAATTCCTTTAAGAGTTCTCCAGGGATTGAATCTTCTGTAATGATTGTCAAAACAGGATTTGTATTCAATTGGGTATCTCCTGCATAAGCTTGACGAATATTTATGTTATGTTTGCTCATTATCCAAGCCACTTTAGCTAAAACACCTTCGCTTCTTTCGCCAGCTTCTATTTCTATAACGCCTAAATTCAAGTTCTTTGCAATGTTCTTCAATAAGGTCCCTGCAGGAATGATATTTGAAAATATATCATACAATTCCTTATCAGCAATAATAACATCCACAGTGGATTTAATTACCCTACGATCAACATTTGCAGCAACAGCCAAAGCGGAATCGCTTATCTTTAAATCACCGCAATATATCTTACCATCATCACTTATTCTTAAGCCCAGTTCAAACATCTTTGAAGCTACAGCCATTCTTGCAGGATATTTACTAAATTTCAAATTTAAACTTTCCCACATATTAACACCACAATATTAATATTCTCTAAAAATATATTGTACTTTTAAGTATATAAATGTATACCAATACATAAAAATGTACATTATAGCTTTTACATTATAGCCTTATAAATCTCACATAGAACCAACTAAAGACTATGAAAATTAAAAAAAATAGCAAAAATCATCCATAGAACTAACTAAAGAATGTAAAAATTAAAAAAAATAGCAAAATTAGAAAAGTAGGCTAGCTGGGATTCGAACCCAGGACCTCACGGTTATCAGCCGTGCGCGCTGACCAGGCTGTGCCACTAGCCTATAACAAATACAAGTATTATTAACTATATGTTAACTAATATATAAACCTTTTGATGAATAATATTTCAAAATAAAAAAAGAATTAAAAATATAAATCTGCTTTTAAAATTAAAAAATAATCTAAAAGTTTAAAAAATAAAATAATTAAGTTTAAAAAACTTAATTATCTCTGTTAAGCATCTCATTAAGAGAGTCAGCCATTACATGACCTTCAATAATGAGTTTAACTTTGTCAATTCCTTCTACTTTTAAAGCTTCAGCTTTAGCTTGTGCAGCAATACGGGTTACACTCATACAACCAGGGTTAGTAGGTTTAATTACTAATTCAGCAGTTGATCCTTCAATTGCAATAGATTGAACGATACCCATATCTACAATACTTACGCCCATGTGAGGGTCGTTTACAACAGAAACTGCATCTTTAACAGCAAGTGCTAATTCTTCAGACATATTATCTCCTCATATATTTTTTTTAGATAAATCTTAAATTAGTTAAAAGAATAAAATTTAAAAAATTTTATTTCCTAACAAAAAGTTAATAATATAACTATTGTTTTAATTATATTTATACTTATACTTAAATAATAAAAGTATGCGATAAATAAAATTCTAAAAAATTTTATAAAATTAAAAAAAATCAATGGAATTTGAATATTGAACAAAATAAAAATAAGAAAAATTAGAATAATAATTAATTTTTCTTTCTGTGTCTAATTTTTACTCCAATTCCATTTATGGATTCAACCATTTCCTTACCAGTCAAGACAGCTTTTCCAACTGCCACAACCTCATCATTTCTAACAACAACCACTTCATCTTTTGGAAGAATGGATGTATCTGCATTTACGATTCCAGGAGCAAACAATGAGTTGGTCTTTAAATCAAAATCAATTTCAACCACATGTATGCCAAGTTCAGCGAGCCTTCTGCCTCCTTCAAGGTTGAGGGTGTATAAGCCAACATCCCTATTGAGAAGAGCCAGTGTTTTTCCATTGGAATAAAGAGTTCTATGATATCTTCCTTTGGCAACGACATCATCAGTGATCATTGCTTCAGCTTCTGCTCCAAACTGGTATTTGGCAACAGATCTAAGCTCATTTAAAACTCTATCCCTATGTTTGGTCTTTGGATATTTCTTAAGTTCTTCCCTTAAGTTGAAAATGGATTGTGGAGAGGTAGGTCTTCCACTGTCACATACATAGGTGCAGTTATCCAAATACTCACGACAAACCTCTTCGTATCCTCCTTCAACATTTGCTATTACCGGTTTGTCTCCAACATAACTCTTAAGAAGCTCTCCAGCCAACCTTATCTCATCATCATTCCAATCACCTGAAACCGCTACATCATAGGATTGGATTGGGAAAGTGTTTTCCAATTCCCTTGGACATATTCCAAATGGGGAAGTTACGATCACTTCCTGATAACCTTTGGTAGCCCTTCTGAACTTTTGGTGAGACTGAGAGTTGGAGTATGGCTTTTTCATACTGCATGGAAGTGCAACGACAACATCTCCTAAAGGTTGCATCATTGCCATCCTCTGCCTCCATCTGACTACTTCCGGTCTGTATAATGACTCATCGCTTGAACAAATAACTTTCATTCTTTGCCTCGTATAAATTATAATTAAAATTAGTTAAAAAATCATCTTTAAAATTGATATCAATTAAATATTTAAATTTCTTTTATAAAATAGT
The DNA here is from genome assembly GCF_045577275.1 of Methanobrevibacter sp. Lineage (GTDB taxonomy): Archaea > Methanobacteriota > Methanobacteria > Methanobacteriales > Methanobacteriaceae > Methanobrevibacter. The sequence continues at coordinate 10,349 of NZ_JAZNIB010000243.1, read as the reverse complement.
TTTTATAATTTTATGTTTTGAAAGATTTGTAAGAAAATTCCCATTGCCAAAATTATTCAAATCTTAAAACAAGCTCTTCATGAATTTCCTTGATCTTTTCAATGGAAGGGTGTTTTTCACCTAATTTTCTTTTCCATTTTTCTATTGTAAACTCAATGTCCACTTCATCAGCACCATTGAAGAGATTGTCTGCATGGGAAACTATCTTTTCTTCCAAAGTTTGAGGAGTGTAATCCTTTATAGGCAATCCTAACTGCCTTGCATCATCTTTTGAGAGGCCTGTTCCGATATGCCTTTCAACGATATTGATTATCTCTTGGGAATACCCTCTTTCCTTAAGTATTTGGGCGCCGATAACTGCATGTTCAATTGAATTGGTTTTGGATCTACCTATATCATGCAACAATCCTCCAACCCTTACACACTCCATATCTACATCATCAAAATTAGAGGCAATTTCACATGCCTTTCTTGAAACCCCTTTGGAATGCTCGATTACCCATTCTGGGCAATTCAATTCCATCAACAATTTTATTTCCTCATCCATACAATCACAATAACTAAAAATTAAATAAGAAATAATCTACAATCTTAAATAAATTAAAAAAAAAGTATAAAATAGCTTGAAATTTTTTAAACACAAATTAAATAAAGATATCAAATATCAAATATTGGATATTAAATATCCGATTCAAATATTACCAATAGAAATTAAAAAAAAAATAGAAAGAAAATGAAAAAAACAATTACATTTCATTCATCATCTTTTCACGTTCTTTGTCTTCTTCCTCTAACATGTCCAATAATTCATCCCAGGACTCTAAAGATTCTTTAGCAGCTTGTTCGGATAATTTTTCAATAGCATATCCTGCATGAATCAAAACATAATCACCAATTTCTGCTTCTGGAAGAAGGTCCAATTTTGCATTTTGCCTTACTCCTCCAAAGTCTGCAGCACAAATATTGGATTCTCTATCAATCTCTACGATTTTAGCTGGTGCAGCAATACACATTAACAACAACTCCTTTTAGTTTATTTAATGAATAATCAGTTTAATGAATTAATCATTTTTTAAATATATTCCCGATTTCAATAGATCGCAATTTAAAAAATATTTAAATTCAAAATCACTTAATTGATATTTCTATTACTATTTCTATTATAGTTTTAACATTATATAAATATTTTTATTTTAACAAACTATTTCTTGAAATGAAAAAAAGTATTAAAAAAATACAATATTACCTAAAGTCAAGAAATGAATTTACAATCAAATCCAAGTGATGAAAAATAACAAAAAATCAAGAAAAACTAAATCTGAACATGAAAATTTTATTTATTAAAAATTTTTTGTTTTGATTAAAATAGTTTGAAGTATTACTAAAAAGTATATATATTATAACTTATATAAATTATTTTATCAATATAACTTTAATATAATTAAAATAAAATTAAATTGAATTTTGATTATTAGTTTTATCTATTATATTGATATTAATTTGGAGGAAATTATTTATGCATATTATGGAAGGATATTTACCATTAACATGGTGTATTGTATGGTTCATCATATCATTCATCATCGTTGCATATGGTATTTATCAAATCAAAAAAATCGTAGATGAAACCCCTGAATCCAAAGCTTTACTCGCTGTAAGTGGAGCATTCATGTTCATCTTATCATCTTTAAAATTACCATCTGTTACTGGAAGTTGTTCTCACCCTTGTGGTAACGGATTAGGTGCAGCATTATTCGGCCCTGCTGTAACTGCTGTACTCGCAACTATCGTACTTCTTTTCCAAGCTTTATTACTCGCACACGGTGGATTAACCACTTTAGGTGCAAACATCTTCTCAATGGGTATTGTAGGCCCATTCGTAGCTTGGATTGTATACAAAGGTTTAACCAAAGCTAATATCTCATCTACTATTGCAATCTTCTTTGCAGCATTCTTAGGTGACTTATTAACTTACGTAGCTACTTCATTCCAATTAGCTTTCGCATTCCCTGCTCCTAGTTTCGGATCAGCATTAACCAAGTTCTTAGTTATTTTCGCAGTAACTCAAGTACCATTAGCTATTGGTGAAGGTATCTTAACCGTAATTATATGGGACAGATTAAAAGCTTACAAACCAAAATTATTAGACAAATTAGGTGCATTAGCTCCTAATGAAGCATAAGGTGATTAATATGGAAAGATCTACTTTAATTATTTTAGCTGTTGTATGTATTATATTGTTCATTGCACCATTAGTCATGTTTAGTGGTCATGGTGAAGACGACGGATACTTTGGTGGAGCTGACGATGCAGCTGGTGAAGCTATCGAAGAAACTGGTTTTGAACCTTGGTTCTCTTCAATATGGGAACCACCAAGTGGTGAAATAGAAAGTTTATTATTCGCTCTTCAAGCAGCTATTGGAGCAATCATTATTGGTTACTTCTTCGGTTACTGGAGAGGACAAGGTAAAGAAGAATAATTCTTCTTTATCCATTTTTTCTTTTTTTTAAAGATTTTTATTAAACAAAATTTAAAATTTTTAAAATATTAAACGAATTTTTAGTGATTTTATGAAATTTGATATGGATTATATTGCTCACAATAATGAATTAACTGAAACAGACCCTTATTTTAAGTTGTTTTTAACAATAATCTTATTGATAGTTACTTTAGCATTGGATAATCTATATTTTGATGTATTTATTTTCATTTTATTCTCAATCATAATATTGGGAATAGCAAAAATCAGCTTACGATCTTATCTGAAATTCTTATCAATACCTATGGCATTTCTTATCATTACATGTATATTCTTAATATTCTTCTTTGGAAGTGGAGAAGTAATCTATGAAACAGGAATATTCGGCATTGTAGTTACTGATGACTCATGGCATTATGGTCTTTATACATTCTTTAGAGTTTTAGGATGTTTCCCATTATTAGGTTTTCTTGCACTCACAACACCAATTGCAAAGATTTTCCATTGTTTAGATACTTTGAAAGTCCCTAAGATTCTTACTGAAATCGGTCTTTTGATGTACAATACAATATTCATTTTCTTAAATGAAATCGATACAATGCAGAAAGCGCAAAAAACAAGAATGGGATATAATTCATATATGAATTCAATGAGATGTTTAGCAAGTCTTATAAGCAACATATTCTTAAGGTCATTAGATAAAAGTGAAACATTACAACATAGTTTAGATTCAAGAGGTTACAACGGCGAACTGCCGGTTTATGTACCACCAAAGGAGGAATAAAATGTTAGAAGTAAAAAATATCAAATATTCTTATAATAAGGATTACCAAGCGCTTAAAGGAGTTAGCTTAAAAGTAGAAAAAGGAGAAATGGTTGCGCTTTTAGGTAAAAACGGTGCTGGAAAATCTACTTTGTTCCTTCATTTGAATGGTATCTATGAACCTGATGAAGGACAAGTGTTCATTGATGGCGAAGAATTAAAATACGATAAGAAGTCTTTGCTTAAATTTAGACAAAAAGTTGGAATCGTGTTCCAAAACCCAGATGATCAGATATTTGCACCTACTGTAGAGGAAGACGTAGCATTCGGACCTTTAAACTTAAAGTTACCTATGGAAGAAGTTCAAAAAAGGGTTACTGAAAGTTTAGCTCGTGTAGGAATGAGCGGTTTTGAGAAAAAGGCACCTCACCATTTGAGTGGAGGTCAAAAGAAAAGAGTGGCTATTGCAGGAATTCTTGCAATGCAACCAGAAATCATGGTTTTGGATGAACCTACAGCAGGATTAGACCCTCAAGGTGTAAGAGGTTTAAGCAAATTATTAAGGGAACTTAATGAAGAAGGAATTACAATCATTATTTCAACCCACGAAGTTGACTTGGTTCCAAATTATGCAAAAAAGGTTTTCGTTTTGGTTGACGGTTTATTGATTGCAGAAGGAACTCCTAAAGAGATTTTTGCACAACCTGAAATTCTTGATCAAGCAAACTTAGAAGTACCTATCGTTACAGAGCTTTTCCAAAATCTCGAAAAAGAAGGATTTGACATGGAAAACGATTATCCTTTAACAATTGAAGAAGCTAAAGAGAAGTTCTTGGAATTATTGAACAAGAACTAATTCTTAAATCTAATTTTTTTTAAATCATAAAATTTTTCATACCTTACCATAGAAAAGTATTACTCCTGAAGGAAATTAATAATACTTTTACTATTTTTACATAAAAACTATTTCAGATAGAACAATTATTACTGATTTAGCTCGCTATTTTTAAAAACATATTAAAAAATTTTTATAATAAAATAAACATACTAAAATTAATTAACCAAATATTAATTAACTAAAAATTAATTAATCAACCAATATTGATTAATCAATTAATATTTATAGCTAATCAAACCAACTATTTTAAGAAAGATATCTAGGGATAATATGGAAGAAATAAAAAAAGTGAAAAACATAGTTATTGGAGCAGGACCTGCAGGAAGACTTGGATCATTCGAACTCGGTAAATTAGGTGAAGAAACCTTGCTTATTGAAAAAAAATACATTGCAGGAACCTGTCTTAACGAAGGATGCATGGTTGTCTGTGCACTTACTGACATCAGCCGTTTCATAAGAAGCTTCAAAAGATATAATGAAATCGGATTCATCGATGGAAACATAAGTTTTGATTACAAATCTGCATGTGACAACATCAAAAAGACCCAACTCATGCTCCGCAAGCTTAACCAAGAGGAAAATGAAAGCGTTAACAATAAGGTTATCTATGGTGAGGCAAGTGTGGAAATAAATGATGAGGATAAGATCATAGTTAAGGTAAAATTGGACAATGACAATGTGCTTCAAAGGGAAAATGTGAAAAATAAGGATTATGATGTATACGAAGCGGAAGATCTTTTGATAGCTACTGGTGCAAGGCCATTTATTCCAAATATCGATGGAGCAGAATATGCTTTGACAAGCAGTGATGTACTTTCCTTGAAGGAAGTTCCAAGCAAATTAAATATAGTTGGTGGAGGAATAATCGCTACAGAATTATCAAACCTATTCTCAAGTTTTGGAAGTGAAGTAAAGATAATTGCAAGAAGCGAAATCCTAAAGGACTTGGAGCCAGAAATCAAATCTTATGTAGTTAAAAAGCTCATCGATGAAGTGGATATCCATGAAAACACCAATGTATTGGAAATCACTGAAAACTCAATCATAACCGACAAGGGAGAGTTTGAAGGAAAGACATTGATAGCTACTGGAAGAGTTCCTAATTCAGAAATAGTGGCAGATATAGTGGACTTGAATGAAGACGGATCAATTAAGGTGAATGAGTTCTTCCAAACCTCAAATCCAAATATCTATGCTGCAGGAGATGTTACCGGAGGAATCACCCTAACTCCATATGCAAGAAAAGAAGGAATATCTGCTGCAAGAAACATGGCAGGATACTTGAATAAATTCGAGGACATAATAGTGCCACAATCATTGACCTTGGATTTGGATGTAAGCTTCACTCAAAAGGCTGAAAAAGCTGATGACGGAGAAAACGTTGAAGATGTAATCATTCCAGGTCTTGGAGGACCACACGCATTTTGGAGAATCTTAAGAGGAGAAACTGGACTTACTAAAATTTCATTGAATACAGAAACAGAAGAGATAGTAAGGGCAAGTCAAATATCTCCATCCTCAATTGATGATACTGCTTATCTTGCATTCCTTATGAATATGGGAATCACAAAAGAGGATTTCGATGACTTCCTGGAAGTCCATCCATCTACAGATGCTTATTATAAAATCTTAAAGATCATGTAAATGATTAAAAAAAAAATGAATAGCAAATAAACACTTAAATCTGAATAAATAAAATAGAAAAAATAAAAAAAATAATTAAATAAATAAAAAAACAATAAAAAAATAAAATTAAATTGATAAGATAAACCATCTTATCAATGCTTCTTTTTTAAAAAAATAGTTTAAAGAAAAATAAAAAAATTTAAAATCTTATTTTACCCAATTAACGAATACATCCTTACGTGGGTTTGGTTCGTTTGGCTCAACCTTTTTACCTAAAGCAACCCCATACAATGGAGTGTATCCTTCAGGTATGTGGAGCTTTTTCAAGTTTTCTTCAACACTGAAGTAAATAGCTACAAGACCTAACCAACAGGATCCAATGTCTAATCCTTCTGCTGCAAGAAGCATGTTTTCAATAGCTGCAGAACAGTCTGCTTGCATATTTGTTGCATCTGATTTAGCAGAAACGAATATTACTGTAGGAGCATTGTGCATTACATTTACACGAGATTCTGCGATTGTTTCAAGGAATTCATCACCAGAATTGGATAAGATGTTGAGAACAGAATCATTGATATCTGCAAGAGTTTCCTTGTTTTGAACTACTGTAAAATGCCATGGAGCTTCTCCTCTTGCAGTAGGAGCCAAAATAGCTGCTTCTAATATTTTTTCAATCTTTTCATCTTCAATTTGCTCATCCTTATAAGCTCTTACACTTCTACGATTTTTAATTACTTCAAAAACATCAGCCATAAAATCACCATAATTAACTTTTGAATAATCTATAATAATCTAAAAAATCTAAAAATCTAAAAATCTAAAAATCTAAAAATCTTAAATCTAAAAATCTTAAATCTAAAAATCTTAAATCTATAACTTTTAAATCTAATTTCTCAAGACAAACCTGATTAAATAAAAGAATTGATTTAATTTAATCTTCTTAAATCTGCAGGTTTTGTTCTGACATCCTTTTCAACTACTCTTTCTAGGTTAGGAGAATACGGATTATACAATAATCTTCTGAATCCAAGTGAAATTAATAAATTGTCAGTTACTTCCTGTTGACGTTCTCCTAGAATGATCTTTCTGAATAAGTCACCTAAGCCACCACCAGTTAGAACGTCCATAAACAAATCACCGAAAGTTGGATTATTTATGTGCAATTTATTAACAAGGAATCTGGACAAGTTATCTCTTCTAATATATGCAATCAATGCAGTGGTTACAATGAATAATATTAAGGTTCCTACAAATCCTCCAAGAATGTAATAGCCAATTCCTAATGCTATAGCGAAAGTGTGATTACCTACCTCCCCCATCATGATTTTTCCTGAGAAGTCTAAAGGAGCGTAAGCTATGCAAGTAACCAAGGTAAGCAATGGAACATAGTATGCAGGTATCTGCGCTACAGGTTGTACACCTATAATCAAAGTAGCAAGAATTGTGAAGAAAGACATGATAATTACAACACTTGCTGCAGATCCAGGTTGCATATCTGCAATATTCATTGGTTGAATCAATAAAGCAACTAAAATAGAAGAAATACCCATGAGAGGATAACCTAATCCTATAACGCATAACATGCCTATTCCTCTTGCAAGCTGTCCAATTTCAATAGGCAAATTAGCTATTCTTCTTCTGCCGATTATATCATCAACAAGAGCACATAAACCCATCACCAATACAAGATTATTATAACCTGCAGGCAAAAACAAACTGATTATGATAAATGGAATAATACCTATCGCACGAGGAGTTCCTCCACGTACAGGTTCGTATAGATTACCCATATATCCCCTTTTGCCTAAGAAACGGAATATGATGTTTAATGCTCCAGTTCCTAGAAATGATAATATAAATACTAACAATAATTCTAAAAACATAATAAAATCCTTTAATTTTTTGATAAATAATCTAATATAAATATTTTTATAATTTTTAATATATAATGTTTATTTAAAATAGAACGAATAATAAAGTCTAAAAATAGAAAATTAAATTAAGATTAAGAAATGGAATACCTTAAAGTGGCAGCTAAACCACCTAAACCTTCAAGCTGTTTCCCACCTTCATGCTGGCTGCTTATGACCAAAACTTCACCGGACATGTTTTCAACCATATCCATTGAGTCCTCCAAGTCTTCACTGCGAATTAGATTGTCCAAAACAAGCATCTTGTCAATAGCTCCAAGATTGATTGCATTCTTAACTTCCTTTTTACCATAAACAACCAAATTAGAGGATTTTGCAATTTCCTGAAGGATTTCATTGACAGCGGAAATCTCAAATGCGACCCTATTTTCTGTAGCCAACTTTTCCACAGTTCCCTTTTTAAGAACTTCATTGATTCCTACACGGCCACCGGAACCTGTAGATTCCAAAATGGTCTTTTTAGCCAAATCTGCATGCTTTGATTCCAAATATTTATAGAAATCATTCTTAAAGAATCCTGGACCTGCCAAAACTATGGTCTGAATATTGTCAAATTTAAGAATGTAATCCACAATCTTCTGATAGAACTTTTCAATGTTTTTAGCTCTGTTCTTATCAATGATTCTCTTTCCGGAAACATTGCCCATAACAGGACCGTAATATTCTATGCCGAATTGCCTCATCAAACCGAAGTCTGCAACATCATCTTCCAAGACTACAATTATGGCAGAGAGTTTCTTTGATGCCTCAATGGCCTGATTGATTCTCTTCAAAGCATAAGCAGACCAATGCTCCTTGAATATCTTTATTGGAGTGTTCAACTTGGCTTCAATTGTATGATGTGATCCAAGAGGAATCAAGTCTTCAGGTCCTTTGATGATGGAACCTATTATTCTAAGCTTTCCTGTAAATATGTGAAAACTTACATCCTCCACTGATACGCCTAAAGTGAATGTTCTCTTCACTCCCCTATCACTTCTTAACTTATCTCCAGTATTGTCTTGAATCCTTCTTGTTGTTTTGGAATAGACAGTATCCCCTTCAGCGATTATATGGGATAAGTGCCATAAATCATCCAATGTTTCTGGAAGAAGTTCAATAACCCCTTTCTTTCTATCTTGATAAGTTATTTTCATAAATAAGCCTCAATAAACAATGATTCGAACAGTTATTTCAAATAAACGAGCAAATAATAAATTCTTAAAAAATCCAATCATAAAATGCATATATAAACAAAAATTATAAAAAATTAAAATTATATAATTACTATAGAACAATATAAATTATGATTATCGATAATATATAAAATTAAGTAATTTTTTAAAACCATATCTAGGTAATAATATGAAAATTGGAATTATTGGTGGAACACGAGGTTTGGGAAGAACCATAGCATGGTATTTGAAGGATTTTGACTTTGATGTTACAGTAACCGGAAGAGATGCCATCGTAGGGAAACAAGTAAGTGAAGATCTTGGAATAAAATATTCCGATGACAATAAGAAGATTGTTCAAAACAGTGACATCGTAATTGTTTCTGTCCCTATTTCAAGTACTGAATCTGTTATAGAGGAATTGGCCCCTTTCATGAAGGAAGGGTCATTGATGATTGATGTTACTTCCGTGAAGGAAGGGCCAAGCAAAAAAATGCATGAATGCTTGAATGAAGGGGTTGAATTTATTCCAACTCACCCTGTATTCGGTCCAAGAACCACTGATTTGAGAGGACAGATTATCGTCCTTACACCAATTGAAAAAGGAGAATGGTATCCTAAAGTCTACAAGTTCCTTGAAGACAAAGGCATGAGAATTGTTGAAACAACTGCAGCCCACCATGATGACATGATGGGAATTGTGCAGGTCTTGACTCACTTTTCATATATTTCCACCGCTTCAGCTATTGAAAAGCTTAAGGTGGACATCAAGGACACTGAAAACTATGAAAGTCCAATCTACAATTTGATGATAGATACAATAGCTAGGATCGTATCCCAAAATCCATATCTTACCTATTCCATTCAACATGAAAACAAGCGTGGAGAAAAAATCAGACAAGCCCTATTTGATTCAATGAGTGAATTGAAGGATGCATTGACAAGGGAAGATGAAGAGGAATTTGTTGAAATTGCACTTAAGGCAACCAAACATATGGGAGACATTCAAGCGGCATTAGGTAGAAGTGACAAGGCAATAAATGCCCTTACAAAAGAATACAATGAACTCATTCAATCCATTGGAAGCGAAGTTGGATTGAAACATATCTATTCAGATACAATCCATATCGGAACACTCAAGGAAATCGATGTTGACTTCCTATATCTTGAAGATGACAACGGCAAAGTCAAAAAACTTAAGATATCCAATGTGAGAAAATTGAATGATGATGAATTCTACCAATGGAAGCTTAACAATCAAAAAATGCACACAAGGGACATAAGCGCGATTTTCAATAGAAAATCAAATCCTCATGTTATAAAGGATACCCTAAAAAAATTCGAGAATATTGTTGATGTGATAATAATTGATATCTATAAGGGAGAACCAATAAAGGAAAATGAAATTAGCTATACCTTTAAAATCATATCCTTGACTGAAGAGGCAATTGAAGACTGCATTGACACATTAATAGGATTTGGTGGAGTTACAAGATA